>JBDUBG010000435.1:0-6721 GCA_040004215.1 Pseudolysinimonas sp.
ACCCGTAATGGTGGATTCCATGAGGTCGCCATCCTGGAGCATGCGTCCCCAGGCGGCACCGTTGCCCGCGGGGCTGCCCGTGAGCACGAGATCTCCCGGAAGCAGGGGGGTGGTCTGCGATGCTGCCGCGATGATCTCGGCGACCGTAAAGAGCATGTCGGCGGTCGACTCGTCTTGCATGGTCTTGCCGTTGAGCGCGAGGGTGATCTGCAGCTGCTGAGGGTCGCCCACGAACTCGGCCGGAACGATGACCGGCCCGAGCGGGAGAAAGCCGGGAGCGTTCTTGGCGCGGAACCAGTCCGCCCCGATCTCGGGCATGTCTCGCCGAAACACCAGGTCGCGCGTGGTGAGGTCGTTCGCGATCGTGAACCCGGCCACGTGATCCAGCGCGTGGGCGGCATCCACCCGAAAGGCTGTCGTGCCGATGACGGCGGCGAGCTCCAACTCCCAGTCGTGTTTCTCGGAATATCCCGGCAGGGTCACCACCGACGTGGGGCCGGTCACCGCAGACGGCAGCCCGAGGAAGATGTAGGGCTGGCCGCCTTGCTTGCGCGCGTCCATGGTGACTTCGGCGTCGTGACGAACCTGCTCGATAGTGCGATCGCCAGACAACTCGGTGTGGGCGACCGCGAGATCGACGACGTGCTTGCGGTAGTTCGCCCCCGCCTGAAAGATCTGGCGCGGCGCGATCGGCGCGTGAAACTCGACCTCAGCGACGGGCAGCCAGCTTCCGCTGTGCGCCGCCGCGGCCAGCGAGTGCAGGGTGGGGCTCAACTCGGCCCAGCGATCGAGGATGTCGCGGGTCGCGGTCGGCGAGCTTGCCTCGGCCAGCCCGAGCGCATCCAGGTCCTGACGAAGGTCACGGATGCGGTCGCCAGCAACGAGGCCGGCAAAGTTCTCATCGCCCCGCCCGGCGTAGGCAAGAGACCACTCGGGTTGGACGTCCATGGGGCTCCTTTGCCGCTCGACGATGACATCGTCTGACTCCATTGTGGACACCACGCCGCTATCCGAGAACAAGATAAAGGTGATAGGTCGTATCGGGATTCCGGATACTCTGACCGCATGGTGAACCGAAACGCCGACTTCAATCTGGTCCGCCCTCTGCTCGCCCTGCTCGAGGAGAAGAGCGTCACCAAAGCCGCGGAGCGGCTGCAAATGAGCCAACCATCCCTGTCGGCAGCGCTGGCGAGACTTCGGGTCCACTTCGGTGACCCGCTGCTCGACCGCCGCGGACGCGAATACGAACTCACGCCGCTGGCGATGCAGCTCCTGGAACACTCGTATTCGGCCGAGATGGTGCTCGAGCGTCTCTTCGGGGTCCAGCCGAACTTCGAGCCGGCGCTCTCGGAGCGTGAGTTCTCGCTGTTCGTTACCGATTACGGTGCGGCGGTGCTGGTGCCTGCCGTGATCAGAGAGTTGGAGCTGGAGGCGCCGAGCGTTCGGCTTCGCCTGCACAATATGGTCGCCGACACGGTGACGCGAGCGCCCGATTCCATCCGGGAGTACGACGGCTTGGTGATGCCGCACGGATACTTCCAGGCGAGTTTCGTTGACCTGTACCGAGACCGGTGGGTCTGCATGATCGCCGTCGAGAACTCCGAGGTCGGTGACGAGATCACGCCGGAACAACTTGCATCGCTGACGTGGGTGTTCACCTACAACTCGCCGACCGAGTACACCCTGGCGTCGAAGCACCTCGAGCAGATGGGGATCGAGCCTCGAGTTGCCGTCGTCGCGCCGAGTTTTCTCGCGCTGCCCTTCTTGCTCTCCGGAACGAATCGCGTCTCCCTGATACAGGAATCGATGGGGGTCAAGTTGGCGAAGACCGGCCTGGTGCGACTGATCGAGTGTCCGATTCCGCTTGTGCCGATTCAGGAGGCGATGTGGTGGCACCGCGCCCATGATCTGGACCCGGAGCACATCTGGTTCCGCTCCGTCGTGGAGCGCGCAGCGAAACGGCTGATCGCGGAGGGAATCGTTCTCAATCTATAAGAAACGTCTATTTCTCCTATACGAAGATTGTGATTCCGTATAGAGCGCGACGACCGCATAGTGGTGCGTATCCACCGCTCCCCTAACGAGGTCAACGATGATCAAGCTTCTCAACCAACTGATTCAGGTGCGCATCACTGCGCTCGATGTCGAAGAGTCCGTCCGTTTCTATGAGACCCAGGTCGGCATGCGCGTCGTGCGCACCGAACCATCGGCCACCTACCTGCGCAACTGGGGTGACTACTACGAGTACAGCCTGGTGATCGTCCCCGGCACCGAGCCGGCGATGGAACGGATGACCTGGCGCACCGAGAGTGACGAAGCGCTCGACGAGGCCGCTCGTCGCATCGAGGCCGCCGGAATTACTGGCGAATGGACGCAGGGCGAGGCTGGCTACGGTCGCTCGTACATTTTCACCGGTCCCTTCGGCCACCGAATGGAACTGGTCTGGGAGGTCGCGCGCTATCACGCGGAAGGCGAGCTCGCCTCGACATACCCCGACCGCCCGGAACGCCGCAGCCGGGACGGCGTGGCACCCCGCCAACTCGACCACGTGACGGTCGCTGCCAGCAATGTCAAAGAATTCACCGCCTGGTACAGCGAGGTGCTCGGCTTCCGCACGATGGCTCACACCACGCTCGAGCAGGGCGGAATGAGCGTTTTCAGCGTGCTGACGACCAACGAGAAATCTCACGACCTGGGCGTCGTGCTCGACGGATCTAGCCGCGCGGGCCGGGCGAACCACTTCGCGTACTGGGTCGACACCCGCGAAGACCTGTTGCGTGCCGCCGACATCCTCATGGAGAACGGAATCCCGATGGAGTACGGCCCCAGCATCCACGGAATCGGCGAACAGAACTTCCTGTACTTCCGTGACCCGTCAACCTTCCGTATCGAGGTCAACACTGGCGGCTATCGCAACTACGTCCCGGACTGGGTGCCCTACGAATGGCACCCGCGTCAGGGGTCAAACAACTTCTACCGCAACTCGCAGATGCCGCACTCGATGACCGAGTCATTCCCTCCCGCGGACGGGCCGAGCGCGACAGAAGAGGGTGTGTTGCCGGGCACCGAACAACAGCTCCTGAACCCGTACTCCGAGCACGGGCAAGGGTGACGAATGTATTTGGAAAGCCGATAGCACCCATCAGTTGATTCACCTTCCTCAATACACATTGACGCCCGAGGATAGGGCGAACGACCGTGCAAAGAGGCACGGTCCTCGGGGGCGCGCTGCGCCCCCGGCTCTCTGACGGTCGAAGGAGATCCGATGACGTCCACCTCCACCACCCCCCAGGCGGGATTGGCACAAGCGCTCCCGCTGCTCTTCGCGAGTTGCATGTCCGTGCTCGGCGCGGTGTTGCTCACTCCGGTGATCCCACAGTTGCTCGGCACGTTCGGCGGGAGCTCGCTCACTCTTCTCATCCTGTCCGCACCGGCCCTGATGATCGCCATATTCGCGCCGTTCGCGGGGCAGATCGCTGATCGAGTCGGGCGCAAGAACCTCCTGATCGGGGCGATGATCGTCTACGCGTTCGTCGGCACCGCGCCCACCTGGCTGCCCGCTGCCTTGCCGATCATTCTGGTCAGCAGGCTTCTGGTGGGAGTGTGCGAGGCCGCAATCATGACCTGCTGCACCACTTTGATCGCCGACTACTTCTCGGGCTTCCAGCGCAACCGTTACTTTGGACTCCAGTCGGTGTTCACGACGATTGCCGCAACCATCTTCATCCTGGTCGGTGGCCTGCTCGGCGCCGCCGGGTGGCGTACGCCGTTCTACGTGTACGCGATCAGCATCCTGATCGTGATCCCGATGTTCTTCCTGTTGCGGGAGCCCCTCAAGCGAGTGGTCGCGCAGGGCGCCGTCGCGAAGGTTCGGATCCCCTGGCGGATGCTCGCCCTGCCACTGGTGGTCACCTTCTTCGGTGGGTTCGCCTTCTTCGTCGTGCTCGTCGAGCCGTCGGTGGTCTACGCCTCGCTCGGCTTGGTCAAGGCGCAAGAGATCGGCCCGATTGCCGCTGCGGCATCGATTGCCACCGCGATCCTGGCGTTCTTGTTCGCCCGCTTCGCGCGGTTCGGCGCGAAGGTGCTGCTGCCAATCGCGTTTGCGGCGATCGGCCTGGGCTATCTGGTCGTCTGGATCGCAGCGTCTGCTGCGGCATCCCTCCCTGGGGTGATCGTCGGTGTTCTGATCGCCAGCGCGGGCGCTGGCCTCCTCCTGCCGACTCTCGTCGCCTGGGCGATCGGGCGCATTCCCTTCGCCTCCCGTGGGCGGTCGACCGGAGTGTGGACGTCAGCGTTCTTCCTGGGCCAGTTCATCACCCCGCTGGTGATCGGCGCGATTCAGGGCGCTGCCGGAATCAGTGCTGCGGCCGCGATGGGCGTCGTGGGCATCGTGTGCATCGTCGTCGCCATCGCGTTGGGCATCGGCGTGCGGCCAGGCCCGATCGTCGCAGAGTCGGTCGGCGATCCTGAGGCGCCGGCCGTCGCCGCAACGGCCTAGCACCCGAGCTGTGCTCAAATCGAGCTCATCGCAGACCCATGTCGACGCGGCCGTCACGAAACGGAACGTCTTCCGCTTCGAGCAACGCTCTAGCGCTTCCTTCGTGACACGTCGCCGGGGTTCCATCGGCATACACGACCCGCCACCACGGGACCTCGTCGTCAAGCAGTGAGACCGCGCGCCCCGCTTGCCGGGGGCTGATTCCCACCGCGCGCCCGACCTCGCCGTACGCGGCGACACAGCCCGGCGGAATCGACATCACCATGGCGCGGACTTCCGCAACAACCCTGCTCATCCTGCTCCCGTTCCTGGATAGGTGATCTGTCCATCGTGCACCCGTGCGAACGAGTCCATCACCGCCTGCCGAGTTGATGAGGCCGACATGATGTCGAACACCTCTGCTCCCGCAACGATGAGCGCGTCGGTGATCAACCGCCGGTGACAGCGCCACGGCACGGCCTCGCTGCACATGATCGCCGGGACCGACGTCGTCGTGACACGCAGCAAATCAGCAAGCCCGGAACGGAACTGCTCGGTCGCCATATAGTCCGCGTAGTCCCGAAAAGCCTTGACTCGCCACGCGCCGTTCGGAGTCACCACACCGGTCGGCGTGTGCCGGCGGCCGCCGAGATTCTGGATCCACTCGTACCCGATGTCCGCCGGCAACGCTTCAACGATCGCGTCCTGGTTCCACTGCGGAAACTTTCGCGACGACGGAAACGCACGCACATCCACCAGTTCGGTTACGCCGTTCGACCGCAGCATCGCGAGGACGTCATCGAACTCGCGAGTGGAATGACCGATCGTGAAAACGTGGGGCACGGAATGCTCGGTAGCCCGATCCTTCGTCATCGGCCCTCATCACTCGATCTTCGTCAACGCCTTCGACTTGTGCATCGCCACGTGATCTGACTTGTCACTCGCGATCTCGTACTGAGGGTCATCCACGCTGCAATGGCGCGTATAACCCTTGAACTCGAAATCCCGAGTGTGCTTCTTCGTGATCACACCCGTCACGAAACCCGCCTCCGAGTTCCACCGCACATGATCACCCACCGCGAAACTCGTCATGAGAAGTCCCTCTCGGAATCGTTCAACCTGGATCTCGTCGGCCTCGTGACGACTGGCGATTCCCCCTACGAGCGCGCCAGCACCGCTCGCGCCTGTTTCAGCACGGGGCTGTCGACCATACGGCCTTCGAACCGGAAGACGCCCGCCTGCGACTCGGCGGCCGCGAGCACCCGCTCGGCCCATGCGATCTCGTCCCCGGTCGGCGCGTAACCCTGGCGGATCATGGCGACCTGCGAGGGGTGGATGCAGGCGGTCGCAGCGAACCCGACGGCAGCGGCATCCTCGACCTCAGCGGCTAAGCCATCGACGTCGGCGATGTCGAGGTGGACCGTGTCGATCGCAGCCTTGCCGGCGGCAGCGGCGGCGATGAGCACACGTGAGCGCGTGTAGCGGGCGAGATCGCGGTATGAGCCGTGGGCATGGCGGCTGGAGCGTCCGCCGATGGCCCCCACCAGATCCTCGGCTCCCCACATCAGGGCGATGACGTGCGGCACGGCGGCGATCGCTCCGGCGTTCTCGACCCCGGCTGGCGTCTCGCAGAGCGCAATGACCTCGAAATCGGCGAGGGAATCCAGCTGCTGCGGCGCCTCGGTCTTCGCGAGCATGACCATGCGGTAGTCCGATTGCCGCAGGGCGGCGACGTCGAGTGCGAAATCGGGGGAGTCGGCCGGGTTGACCCGAACGATGGTGCGACTGGGGTCGAGACGCGACGCGAGCAGCGACTCACGCGCGGCCACTCGGTTCTCGGGGGCCACGGCATCTTCAAGATCGATGATCACCGAGTCGGCTGCATCGGCTGCCTTGGCGTAGCGGTCTGGCCGATCGGCCGGGCAGAACAGCAGAGCCGGGCCGAGCATCAGGCCTCCGCGGCAGGCGTCAGCAGCATGAGCGTGCTGCGCACCGCGACGCACACCACCTCGCCGCGCTGGTTGCGCATGGTGTGTTCGAAGGTCGCGATGCCCTGACCCGGGCGGCTCTTCGACTCGCGCTTGTCGGTCACGACGGTCGACGCCGAGAGCGTGTCGCCGACCCGGACCGGCGCCGGAAAGCGGATGTCTGAGAAGCCGAGATTCGCGACGATCGTGCCCTGCGTGAGCTGCGCGACCGAGAGTCCGACCAGCGTCGACAGGGTGAACATGCTGTTGACCAGGC
>JBDUBG010000140.1:0-6703 GCA_040004215.1 Pseudolysinimonas sp.
GGGACCCGAGCAATGGGCAGCGGTGCAACCCGGCCAAGTTGTTGCTCGACCCATATGCCAAGGCGACCTGCGACGACATCCAATGGGGTCAGTCGCTGTTTTCGTACGACTTCGGCAACCCAGAGGAATTGAACACAGACGATTCCGGCAAGGACACCATGCACGGGGTCGTGGTGAACCCGTTCTTCGACTGGTCTGGCGACCGTCAACTCAGGGTCCCGCTGGCCGAATCGGTGATCTATGAGGCGCACGTGAAGGGCCTCACCATGCTGCACCCGGATGTGCCCGAGAGTCAGCGGGGCACGTACGGCGGCATCGCTCATCCCTCCGTCATCGCACACCTGCAAAAGATCGGCGTCACCGCCATCGAGCTGATGCCGGTGCACCAGTTCGTGAACGACGACACCCTGCAGCAGAAGGGCCTCAGCAACTACTGGGGCTACAACACGATCGGCTTCTTCGCGCCGCACGCCGCATACAGCTCCGCCGGTGCTCTCGGGCAGCAAGTGCAGGAGTTCAAAGGGATGGTGCGAGCCCTCCACGCGGCCGGCATCGAAGTGATTCTCGACGTCGTCTACAACCACACCGCAGAGGGCAACCAACTCGGCCCTACCCTCTCGATGCGCGGGATCGACAATGCGGCCTACTACCGGCTGGTGGAAGACCAGCCGGAGTTCTACATGGACTACACCGGCACGGGCAACTCCCTCAATGCTGGCAACCCGCACGCACTGCAGCTGATCATGGATTCGCTGCGCTACTGGGTCACCGAGATGCATGTCGACGGCTTCCGCTTCGACCTCGCAGCCACCCTGGCGCGGGAGTTCTACGAGGTCAACAAGCTCTCGGCGTTCTTCGACCTGGTGCAGCAAGACCCGATCGTCTCGCAGGTGAAACTCATTGCCGAGCCCTGGGATCTCGGCCCGGGTGGCTACCAGGTGGGCAACTTTCCTCCGGTGTGGACCGAGTGGAACGGCAAATACCGCGACACGGTCCGTGACTTCTGGCGCGGCGAGCCCTCGACGCTGGGTGAGTTGGCATCGCGACTCACCGGCTCCTCCGATCTGTACGAGAACACCGGCCGCCGCCCGGTCGCGTCAGTCAACTTCGTGACAGCGCACGACGGATTCACCCTGCGCGACCTGGTGTCATACAACGAGAAGCACAACGACGCCAACGGCGAGGACGGCAACGACGGTACCGACGACAACCGTTCATGGAACTGCGGCGCAGAAGGCGACACCGACGACCCGGCGATCAGTGCGTTGCGGGCGCGCCAGCAGCGCAACTTCTTGGCGACGCTCATGCTCAGCCAGGGTGTGCCGATGATCCTCCACGGCGACGAACTCGGGCGAACTCAGCAGGGCAACAACAATGGCTACGCGCAAGACTCCGAACTCACCTGGGTGCACTGGGATGAGGCCGACCAGGGGCTGATCGAGTTCACCTCCGCCATCGCACGCTTGCGGCGCGATCATCCCAGCTTCCGACGCAGCCGCTTCTTCGACGGCCGCCCGGTGAAACGTGGCCAGGGTGAGCCGATGCCCGATATCGAGTGGCTGAAGCCCGACAGTACCCCGATGGAGCCCGAGGACTGGGATTCCGGATTCGGCCGCACGATCGGCATGTATCTGAACGGCCGAGGCATCCACGGTGTCGACGCGCGCGGGGAGCGCCTGAGCGACGTGGGATTCCTGGTCTACTACTCGGCGCACGACGAGCCCGTGGATCTGGTGCTCCCGGATGCCGACCACGGTGCCGGCTGGGACGTGATCGTCGATACGGCCAGCATCCACGTCGACGGCGACAGCCTCGCTGCCGGGGCCTCCTGCAGCATCGGCGCACACACCATGCTCGTGCTGCGCGAGCACACCGAGGCCGCAGCTGGCGACTCCGCTGTCAGCGCCACGCTCGCCCCGTCGACCACCGCATCCCCCACACCGAATGACGTCCCGGGAGCCGTGTGACCCGGACGCCGATTTCGACCTACCGTCTGCAAGTGACGGCGGACTTCCCGCTCGCTGACGCGGCGGCCGTGGTCGACTATCTGAGCGAACTCGGAGCCGACTGGGTCTACCTCTCGCCGTTGCTGCAGGCAACGCGTGGCTCTCAGCACGGCTACGACGTCACAGACCCCAGCCGCGTGGACGACGAGCGCGGCGGTTCGCTCGGATTGCACCAGCTGGCGGATGCCGCCCACCGCAGAAACCTCGGCGTGCTGGCCGACATCGTGCCGAACCACATGGGTGTCGCAGATCCGAGTCAGAACGCCTGGTGGTGGAGCGTGCTGATGCTCGGGCGCGGCTCGCCATTCGCGAGTGCGTTCGACATCGACTGGGCTGCCGGGGGTGGCCGGCTGACCCTCCCGGTGCTCGGCGAGACGCTCGAGCAGGCGGCCGCGAGCGGCGCGTTGCGCGTGGACGGCGACGCGTTGCTTTACCACGAGCACCGATATCCCCTCGCCCCGGGCAGCGCAGCGGTCGGCGACGATCCGGTCGACGTCCACACTCGTCAGCACTACGAACTGGTCGACTGGCACCGAGCGGACGACGAGCTGAACTACCGTCGCTTCTTCGCGGTGAACGAGTTGGCCGCAATCCGCGTCGAGCTGCCGGAGGTGTTCGAGGCCTCGCACGGCGAGATCGTGCGCTGGTTGCAGGCGGGCCTGGTCGACGGTTTGCGAGTCGATCATCCTGATGGCCTTGCCGATCCGGGCGGCTACCTCGACACCCTGGCCGCGGCAACCGGCGGGGTGTACGTGCTGGTGGAGAAGATCCTCGAGCACGGCGAGACATTGCCGCCGTTCTGGGCAACTGCTGGCACAACCGGATACGACGCGCTCGCCGAACTCGACCGGGTTCTTGTCGATCCGGCAGGGCGCGCTCGGCTCGACGCCCTCGACGCGACGCTTCGTCGCGATGGCGGCCGGCCATGGGAAGACCTCATTCACGACACGAAACGGGCGATCGCCGACGGCATCCTGCGCAGCGAGGTGCGGCGGCTGGGGCGTGAGTTGCAGGCGGCGGGGGTGGGTGATCCGGCGGCAGAAGACGCGGGAGCTGAGGATGCCGTCGCCGAGCTCCTCGCCTGCTTCCCGGTGTACCGCAGTTACCTGCCGTTCGGGCGCGAGCACCTCGATGCGGCTCTCGCGGACGGGACCCGCCGACGCCCCCAACTCGCCGACTCACTTGCCGCTGTGCACGCCGTGCTCTCCGACCCCGCGCAACCCGCCGCCATCCGGTTTCAGCAGACCTCCGGAATGGTGATGGCAAAAGGGGTGGAAGACACCGCGTTCTATCGCGTGTCCCGACTGGCCAGCCTCACCGAGGTGGGCGCGGATCCCTCGGAGTTCTCGATCACGGTGGCTGAGTTCCACGAGCGGCAGCAGGCGCGGCTTGCCACGCATCCGCTCTCGATGACGACGTTGTCGACACATGACACGAAGCGCGGCGAAGACACTCGCGCACGCATCTCGGTGATCTCGGAGGCGCCGCGGGAGTGGGCTGCGTTCCTCGCTCGGCGACGCGAGGCGCACCCGCTCGCCGATGGCGCGTTCGAGAATGTGCTCTGGGAGTCGGTCGTCGGCAGTTGGCCACGCGAGCGTGACGTGCTGCACACCTACGCCGAGAAGGCGGCACGCGAGGCCGGGACGTCGACGAGTTGGGCTGCGCCGGAAGCCGGCTTCGAGCAGCAGATGCACCTGCTCGTCGACGCCTGTTTCGACGACGACACGGTGAGAGCAGATGTCGAGGCGATGGTCGCACTGCTCGCACCTGCCGGGCGTTCCAACGGTCTCGCCGCGAAACTGCTGCAGCTCACCGGTCCGGGTGTGCCCGATGTCTATCAGGGCAGCGAACTGTGGGAGCGGTCGCTGGTCGATCCAGACAACAGGCGCCCGATCGACTTCGTTGCCCGTCGTAGCATGCTCGCCGAACCCGGCGCCGCGAAGCTCCTGCTGGTGTCGAGAGCGCTGCGACTGCGGCGCGATCGGCCGGAACTGTTCGCCCGCTATGTTCCTCTCCCGGCGGTGGGAGACGCGGCTGGCCACCTCGTGGCCCTGGATCGTGGTGGTGCGATCGCCCTGGCCACGCGCCTTCCACTCGGCCTCGCCGCCGACGGTGGGTGGCGTGGCACTACCGTATTGCTGCCAACGGGCCCATTGGTTGATCAGTTGACGGGTCGTCGCGTCGACGGCGGCGAGACGCCGGTCGCCGATCTGCTGGCCGACTACCCGGTGGCTTTACTGGCCGCGGAGGTGGCATCACCGTGATCGCGCGCGTCTGGGCGCCCGCGGCGAACCGGGTGAGCATCGTTGCCGACGGGATCGAGCGCGAATTGGCACAGCTCGCCGATGCGGCCGGCTGGTGGACAGACGAGCACGATCTGCCGGTCGGTACCCGCTACGGGTTCCGCCTCGACGACGACTCGGATGTGCTGCCCGACCCCCGCGGGCGACGCCTGCCAGACGGTGTTCACGGCATCAGCCAGGTGGTCGACACCACCCCACTCCCCCGCGGAGGCTGGGCCGGCCGACCTCTCACCGGTGGCGTGATCTATGAGCTGCACATCGGCACCTTCACCCCCGACGGCACGCTTGACTCGGCGATTGCGCGCCTCGACCATCTGGTCGAGCTCGGAGTGGACTTCGTCGAGCTGCTCCCTGTCAACGCGTTCAACGGCCAGCACAACTGGGGGTACGACGGGGTCGCTTGGTTCGCGGTGCACGAACGCTACGGCGGTCCCCTCGCGTACCGCCGCTTCGTCACCGCGTGTCACGAGCGCGGTCTCGCCGTCATCCAGGATGTCGTCTACAACCACCTCGGCCCCAGCGGCAACGTGCTGCCGCGTTTTGGCCCGTACCTACGCTCCGATACCGGCAACAGCTGGGGTGATGCCATCGATCTCACGCAGCAGGAGGTGCGGCGCTACATTCTCGACAACGCTCGTATGTGGCTAGAGGAATATGGAGTCGACGGCCTTCGACTGGATGCCGTGCATGCGCTCGTCGACCCAAGCCCGGTGCACCTGCTTCAGGAGCTCGCCGCCGAGACCGATGCTCTTTCGGCCGAACTCGGACGCCCCCTCACCTTGATCGCCGAATCAGACCTCAATGACCCGGTGATGATCGAATCGCGCGGCCACGGCTACGGGCTCGCCGCTCAGTGGAGCGATGACTACCACCATGCAGTGCACGTCGCCCTGACCGGCGAGACCGAGGGCTACTACGCCGACTTCGCCTCGCTCGGCGCACTCGCCAAGGTGGCGACCGCAGGGTTCTTTCACGACGGGACGTATTCGTCGTTCCGCGGCCGAGATCATGGCAGGCCGATCCCGCCCGGGGTGCCGAGCGACAGCCTGGTCACTTTCGCGCAGGATCACGACCAGATCGGCAACCGCGCCGCCGGCGACCGGCTGTCGGCAACGCTCTCGCCAGAACGGCTGCGGGTTGCCGCCGTGCTCACGCTCTGCACCCCGTTCACTCCGATGCTGTTCATGGGCGAAGAGTGGGGAGCGTCGACCCCGTGGCAGTTCTTCACCTCGCACCCAGAAGTCGAGTTGGGCGAGGCTACCGCGCAGGGACGGATCGCCGAGTTCGCGCGGATGGGCTGGGACCCGGCGATGGTCCCCGACCCGCAACATCCAGACACCTTCCTGCGTTCGAAGCTCGACTGGAGCGAGCCCCAGCGGTCTCCCCACCGGGAGCTCTTGACGCTGTATCGCGAACTGATCGCGCTTCGCCGACGTGAAGCCGAGTTCATTAACCCTGACTTCCGCATCCTCTCGGCCGACTGGGATGACGCGGCTGGCTGGGTCGTTCTGCGTCAAGGCGGCATGGAGGTGCTGGTGAATCTGGGGCAGCAACCGTGGAGATCACCGGGAGCCGCCGAGTTGCTGCTGGCCACCACAACGAGCGTGCTGGTAACACCGACGGGGGTCGAGCTCCCGCCAGATTCAGCCGCGGTAGTTCGCCGCAACTCTGCGACTCCCGGTGAGACCACCGGCTAGTCTTTCGGGACTCACAGGTCAACCCCCTGGCGCCTCACATGACTTCGTGATGAAGTAGCAATGTGGCCCGAAGTTGGGTCGCATCGGACACGCTGGGGAGGGTCTCATGATTCATACCGCCGACGCCGTCAGCACGGCCGCCGCACCTCGCACGTCTCGCGGACCCGGCATCGACGACGTTGCCGATCCCTCTGATGCCCCCGCCATTTTCGTCACAGAAGCGATCGTGGGCATCTACCGCGTCGGCATGGGGACCACGACGGTCGGCTACGTGCAGCTCACCGGCGATCGATACGTGAGCCTGTTGGGTTGTGTCTACAACACCTCCGTCGAAGTCGCGCAAACACTGACACTCGACGCGGCGGTACGACGACTGCTCCTCGCTTGATAGCTGGGGCGCCTGCCCTAGAGTTTCGCGAGTGAGCATCCCTCGCGGCGCGAATGCCGCCTCCTCGATCGATCTCTCCCAGCGTGACCTCACGCTCGACTTGGCGCGAGTTTTCGCCGTGCTGCTTGTGGTGGTCATTCACCTGCTCGAGGTGGGAGTGGGCACCGGACCACACGGGCTCACCGTCTCTCGTCCGCTTGAGCACCAGCCATGGTTCAACGCGGCCACCTGGGTTCTGCAAATCATGCCGCTGTTCTTCGTGGTAGGCGGGTTCGCCAGTTTGACCGCGTGGCGCAGCCTGGGTCGGCG
>JBDUBG010000245.1:0-6689 GCA_040004215.1 Pseudolysinimonas sp.
GACAAACTCACCCTCTATGCGCACCCGGTGCAACTGACCGCGCGGTTCAGCGACGGTGGCTGGTCAGCACGGGGTATTGCCGATGTCTGGGCAAGCGACCTCGCCCCTCTGGCCCAGAGTTCCGGTCCAACTGCCGTCCCCTCGGACTAGACGATGCGCGCGCACTACGCCGACCTCTGGCACCGGGTTGCGCTGGCAGTTCCTGACCGCCCGGCGATTGTGACCGTGGATGGAGCCGCCCTTGACTACCGCGCGTTTGATGATGCGGCGGCGCGACTGGCGGCCCTCCTGCGCGAGGGCGGTGTCAACGAGGGCGACAAGATCGCCATCCTCATGCATAACCGGTCAGAGTGGCTCGTTGCTTTTTACGCCGCGCTGAAGATCGGAGCATCGCCGGTCGCGCTCAACTTCAGGTATCGATCGAACGAGGTGGCCGCCCTCCTCGTCGACTCCGACTCGGTTGCGCTCATCTATCCGGCGAGCCTCGCCGAGGTCGTCGCAGACGCCATCGCCGCTGTGCCCCGTCGGCTTCTGTTGCTGCAGGTCGCCGATCAGCCGGATGCCCAGCTGTTGCCAGGCGCGATCGACTTTCAGAGCTACCACGACGTGCTCCCACTTGCGCACGAAGACGCTCCCGACGGTGACCTCTTCATCTACACCGGGGGAACCACCGGCGCCCCCAAGGGTGTCGTGTGGGGCGTGCAAGACATGCTCTCGATGCAGCTCTACAGCGCATACACGATCGTCGGCTTGCAGCCTGCCGAGAGCGAAGACGAGGTAGTGCGCATTGCGGTCGACCCCGAGACCAGGCGCATCTCGCTCCTACCGCTCGCTCCGTTCATGCACGGAACGGCGCTGACGGCGACGATGAACGCGCTGCTTCTCGGGGGCACGATTGTGATCACGCCCTGGCCAAAGTTCGATCCTCAGCGGGCATACCAGGTGATGATGGATGAACGCGTCACCCGTCTTATCGTTGCCGGAGACGCCATTGCGGACCCGTTGCTCGAAGCCATGGAAGAACTTGGCGTGTCCGAACTTCCCTACTTGGATTCGATCGTCAGTTCTGGCATGCGCTTTGCCGACTCGACGAAAGAGCGACTGCATCGGCTGGGCAACATCACGATCGCCGACATTCTCGCGTCGACCGAGGGTGGTGCCCTCGCGATCGCGACCACCAGCTCGGTCGGCGACCTCCCGTCGCGGCTGCGGCTCACCCCCGGTGCGGTTGTGCTCGACGACCAGTTGCAGGAGGTTCAAGGCATCCCGGGCGCGCTCGGACGGATCGCCTTCAATGGTGGGATGCCGAAGGGATACTACAAAGACGAGGCGAAGACAGCCGCGACCTTCCTCCTGATCAACGGTCGCCGTCACGTGATCCCGGGCGACCTGGTTCGCGTCGGCGATGACTTGCACGTTGAGCTGCTCGGTCGTGGTTCGTCGGTCGTGAACTCCGGCGGCGAGAAGGTCTACCCAACCGAAGTCGAGGAGTCGCTCATGCGGCATGCGCTCGTGACCGACTCCGTTGTTTTCGGCATCCCAGATCCACGCTGGGGCGAGGTGGTCGCCGCGGCAGTCGCGGTGAAAGACCCGGACACCATCACTGAAGTGGAGCTCATCGCTCATGTCGCGTCGGAACTCGCGGGCTACAAGAAGCCGCGCCGGGTGCTCGTTCTGACCGACTTGGAGCGGAGCCCGACCGGCAAAATCAACCTCGACAGGCTGCGCGAGCGAGCCCTACAGACAGGAATCTCGGCGTGACACGTTACGAACCTGCGATCGATCTGACCGCGATCGATGCCATTGACACGCACGTACACGTGCAATCCGACTCACAGGGGAACACCTCCCTGCCCCGCGAGCTATTGGATTCCATGGACGCGTACTTCGGCCAGGGAAATCCAGTTCTCTCGGTTGATGAGCTGGCCGACTACTATCGCCAGCGGCGGCTCGCGGCCGTCGTGTTTACCGTCGATGCGCGCACCGCCATGGGCGTGATCCCGAACAGCAGCGCTGAAATCGCGGAGCTCAGCAGTCGACATGCTGATGTGTTGATCCCGTTCGGCAGCGTCGACCCGCGCACAGGCCCCGATGCCATCTCTCTGGCGCGTCGACTGGTTGAAGACAGCGGAGTGCGGGGCATGAAGTTCCACCCGAGCGTGCAGGCTTTCGATCCGAGCGATGAGCAGTATGCCCCACTCTGGGCGGCTATTTCCGATCTCGGCGTCCCGGTGGTGTTTCATACCGGGCAGACGGGCGTCGGAGCCGGGGTGCCGGGTGGCTACGGGATCAAACTTCGGTACTCGAACCCCATGCTCATCGACGACGTTGCGGCGGATCATCCCGATCTGACGATCATTCTGGCGCATCCCTCGGTGCCATGGCAGGACGAGGCACTGTCGATCGCGACCCATAAGACGAATGTCTTCATCGACCTCTCTGGCTGGTCTCCCAAGTACTTCTCGCCGGCACTGGTGCGCCAGGCCAGCACCATCCTGCAAGACAAGATGCTGTTCGGCTCCGACTATCCGGCGCTCACTCCTGACCGTTGGCTGCGCGACTTTGCGGCCCTCGACATCAAGGATGCGGCACGGCCGAAGATCCTGAAAGACAATGCAGCGAAGCTTCTTGGGCTCAGCTGATGGGGGTGCTGTATCCGCGCTCCGACCTCTACGAGTTCGAAGAACTGCTCACAGACGCCGAGTTGGCGAAACTACGATCGCTGCGCGTGGTCCTCGACGAACAAGTGAAACCGGTGCTCGCGGAGCACTGGGAACGCGCCGAAAGTCCAGTCTTCCTCCTCGAGCCTCTGCGCGACCTTCGTCTTGTCGACGACCCGGCGATCCTCGGTGAAGATGGGCGTCCGAGCGAGCTCTACCTCGGGTTCCGCAACTTCGAATTCTCGCGTACCGACCTCGGGGTTGGCATGATGTTTCACGGGCAGGTCGGCATGTTCCGAGCTCTGGTGCTCGAGGGCGGGAGCGCCGAGCAGATCGCCGCCTGGGATCCGCTGATCGTCTCGTTCGGCATGACCGGCGCCTTCGCTCTCACCGAGCCGGATCACGGATCTGACGTCGCCGGCGGCCTCTCGACGACCGCGCGCCGCGAGGGTGACCACTGGGTGCTCAACGGCTTCAAACGTTGGATCGGCAACGCTGCCCACTCCGAATATGTCGCCATCCTCGCTCGGGATGTCGCTGACGGGCAGGTGAAGGCGTTTATCGCCCGCACCGACGCCCCCGGAATGACTCTGACGACGATCGAACGCAAGGCGTCACTTCGCCTGGTCACCAATTCTGACATCGCGCTCGACGGGGTCGTGGTGCCCGAGACCCATCGGCTGCCCGGGATCGGATCGTTCGCGGATGTCTCTGCGCTGATGCGCACCCTGCGTCCGGATGCGGCCTGGAACGCGGCCGGTGTTCAGGCGGGTGCCTACGAGGCCGCACTGACATACACCTTGCAGCGTGAACAGTTCGGGCGGCCCGTAGCGGGATTCCAACTTGTTCAAGACAAACTGGTGAGGATGCTGGGCAACGTCACGGCGTCGCTCGGCTTGCTGGTTCGGCTGGCTCAACGTCGGCAGTCAGGGATCTTCCGTGATGAGGATTCGGCGCTGGCCAAAACATGGATCGCCGACCGAATGCGTGAAACCGTCGCGCTCGCCCGCGAGGTCGTTGGAGGAAACGGCATCGTCATCGACTACGACGTCGCTCGGTTCTTCACGGATGCGGAAGCGGTGTACACCTTCGAAGGCACCCGCGAGATCAACACGCTGGTGGTCGGCAGGGCCATCACCGGACTGAGCGCTTTTACCCGGTAGGGGCAGCCGCTTTCGCTCGCGCCGCCCGGCGGGCCGTGACCCGCGCACGCGCGTCAGTGATCGTCGGAACCAGCCCATTTGGCATGAACACCAAGACCAACACCAGCACCAGTCCGTAGCCGCCGTATTGCAGGGTCGGTCCGAGAACTGCCGGCATGTCGGGAAGATTGGAGACCAGGTTCAGCAACTTCAACAGGACGGCCACCAGGATCGCTCCTGTGAGCCCACCCCAGAGAGTTCCGACGCCTCCGACAACCGCCATGATTACGTACTCGAACGACTGATCTGGAGGGAATGATTCGGGGTTGATAAAAGGGAAGTAGAAGGCGGTGAGCGCGCCCACGAGCCCCGCGAATACTGCTGCAAGCACGAACACACGCAGCTTGCTGCCGAGCACAGCTACGCCGGCAGAGGCCGCTGCTGACTCGCTGCCAGCGAGAGCCCTGATCCCTCTGCCGAAACGACTCTTCACGACGCGGTGTGAGAGGACGAGCGCAATCACCAGCAGGACGACCGCAAGGGTCACGTAGATGAGCTTCAAGGTGCTGTTGCGAGTCTGCACATTGTCGATGGGGAGCACGAACAACGGGGGGATCCCGCTGATCCCGATGCCGCGGCCGAACAACGGGACGACTCCCATCAGGGCCTGGACGAGCAACAGGATCGCGAGCGTTCCGAACGCCAGATAGTGGCCACGCAGCCGCAGAAGCGGCCAGCCGATCAGCGCAGCGACGAGAGCGGCGAAGATCGGTGCGCAGACCAGTGCCAGCAACGGCGGGAGGTGCCATTGCACTGTGAACACCCCCACCGTCAAGGCGCCGACCGCAACGAAAGCACCCTGCCCGAGGGCCGCCTGACCCGCATACCCCATAAACAGTGACAAACCGACGACAACGACAGCAGAGAGAAGCAACTGCATGTAGAACGTCAGCTCCGGCAGAAACAAGGGGATCACAAGCGCCACGACCGCGACGAGGGCGATCTGGGGATACGGTGACCAGGACCGAAGCCTGTTGACGATCTTCACTTGGCCTCCTCCTGCGCGTTCAACGCCCGGGCCCGAACGATCAAGATGATCAGCATGAGGATCAGCGAGACCTGGGTCTGAAACGATCCGAAGCCGTAGCCCTGAAGGAGCTGCCCCACAACGCCGAGCAGGAGCCCACCCACCAGGGTGAGCCAGGGGTTGGACAGGTTGCCGAATACCGCCGCCGAGAACCCGCTGATGGCGAGCGGAATGTCTTGATAGGGCGAGAGCTGCTGGCTCGGGGCGACCAGCACGCCCGCGATGCCGCCGAGGAGCCCGCCGATCGCGAAGGCGGCGAGGCCCATCCGCCGATAGCTGATTCCCACCAGCTGGGCGGCGCGCCGATTGCTGGCCGTCGCCGTCATGGCACGTCCCACGTCTGTTCTCTCGAAGAACTGCCCGAGGATGATGAACACCACGAGGGTGATCGGGACCACGATGAGGCGCTGCAACTCCGTCTGCGCGCCGAAAAGATCGATTGAACCGGTGAGGATCGGTACCGAAGGAGCAGGGTTCTGGCCGAAGGCGGTGATATTAATCGCGAGGCCGACGAAGACCAGGCCGAGGGTGATCAAGAGCGCCACAAACGGCGGAGTGTCGCGCCGAGCCAGGGTGATCGCTCCGACACACAGGCCGGCGACTCCCGCGACGAGCACGGCAAGCAGCTCGCCGATACCGTGCGGGGTTCCGCTCGTGATGAGCTTCGAGGCCAGCATGCCCGCCACCACGGCGAACGTGCCCTGCGTGAAGTTCACGACATGGGTCACCCGGTGCACGACGACAAATCCGGAGCCGACGAGGGCGTAGGCAGCTCCCACGCCCAGTCCTGAGATGAGGAAGGTGACGAACAGGGTCACGATGTGGTCCCTTTCGAGTCGAACCCGCCGAAGTAGGCGGCGGCCAGGGCTGGGTCACCACGAAGTTGTGCGGTATCACCGCTGGTCACGATTCGGCCCGCCTCAATCACGTACGCCCGCGCGCAGAGGTCAAACGCCAGGTCGACCTCCTGCTCGATGAGCAGAACGGTGGTCCCTTGTTCGGCGTTGATGCGGCGGAGGTGCTCGACCAGCTTTTCCGAAATGAGAGGGGCAAGGCCGAGCGAGAGCTCGTCGATCAGCAACAGATCAGGTAGTGCCATGAGAGCGCGGCCGATGGCAACCATTTGCTGCTGTCCGCCGGACAGTGAGCCTGCGCGTTGCCGTCGAAGGGGAATCAACTCGGGCAGGATGTCGTAAATCGCGTCAGTTTCCCGAGACTTGCGGGGGAGCTTCCACGCTCCCATTCGCAAGTTGTCATCGACGCTGAGGTCAGGGAACATTTGACGTCCCTCGGGAACCTGGGCAACTCGACCTTCCAGGGTGATCGTCCCGGAGGCAGGGCGGATGAGTCCGCTGATCGCGTTGACGAGAGTCGACTTACCTGCACCGTTGGGACCGACGAGCGCGACGAGTTCGCCGGCCGCGATGTCGAGGCTGACGCCGTCGACCGCCGTCGCGGCGCCGTACTGAACGACGAGATCAGCTACGTGAAGCATGATGCTCCTTCGTACCCAGATAGGCCTCGACGACGCGTTCGTTCTTTCGGATCTCTTCTGGTACCCCTTCGGCAATCACCGATCCCAGGTCGAGAACGGTGATGCGGTCAGAGAGTCGCATCACGAACCCCACATCATGCTCGACCAGAAGAACTGTCATGCCACCCGACGCAAGTTCACGGATCAGGCTCTCGAGTTCGTTCCGTTCACCGGCGCGCAGGCCAGAGGCGGGTTCATCGAGCAGCAGCAGCTTCGGGCGGGCGACGAGAGCTCGGGCGAACTGGACTCGTCGTTGCACACCCAGG
>JBDUBG010000020.1:0-2013 GCA_040004215.1 Pseudolysinimonas sp.
CTACCGCGAGGGCGTCAACATGTTCGCCCAGTACGTGACAGACAAGGGCTACGACATCCGATTCGCGATCGAGCCGAAGCCCAACGAGCCGCGCGGAGACATCCTGCTTCCGACACTCGGCCACGCCATGGCGTTCATCAACACCCTCGAGAAGCCCGATCTCTTCGGGATCAACCCCGAGGTCGGTCACGAGCAGATGGCCGGGCTCAACTTCGCCTCCGGCATCGCGCAGGCGCTGTACCAGGGCAAGCTCTTCCACATCGACCTGAACGGCCAGCGCGGGATCAAGTACGACCAAGACCTCGTCTTCGGCCACGGTGATCTGTACAACGCCTTCGCCCTCGTCGACCTGCTCGAGAACGGTGGCCCCAACGGTGGCCAGGCATACGACGGGCCACGCCACTTCGACTACAAGCCGTCGCGCACCGAAGACGAGACCGGCGTGTGGGACTCCGCGAAGGCCAACATTGCGAACTACCTGATGCTGAAGGAGCGTGCAGCGGCATTCCGCGCCGACCCCGAGGTGCAGGAGGCGCTCGCCGCCTCACGCGTCGATGAGCTGGCGACTCCCACGCTTGCAGAGGGCGAGAGCTACGACGACCTGCTCGCTGACCGCTCGGCGTTCGAAGACTTCGACTCGAGCGCCTACTTCAACGGCAAGGGCTTCGGCTTCGTCCGGCTGCAGCAGCTGGCGACCGAACACCTTCTCGGCGCTCGCAACTGAGTTCGGCTGAGGGCGACGCGATCAGCGTCGCGCCGCTCAGTTGGCGTGAGATGAACTGAGTCGTCGCCAAAGATGGCGCCGACATCGAACTGAAGGAGACCACGTGACGCTTGTCGTGGGCGTCGACTCGTCGACGCAGAGCTGCAAGGTCGTGATCCGCGACGTGTCGAGCGGCGAGGTCGTGCGCAGCGGGCGCGCCGCGCATCCCGAAGGCACCGAGGTGACTCCTGATGCCTGGTGGGCCGCGCTGCTCGCCGCGGTCTCCGACG
The DNA here is from genome assembly GCA_040004215.1 of Pseudolysinimonas sp. Lineage (GTDB taxonomy): Bacteria > Actinomycetota > Actinomycetes > Actinomycetales > Microbacteriaceae > Lysinimonas. The sequence goes on from JBDUBG010000020.1 coordinate 994, forward strand.
CGGGCGGCCTCGACGGCTCCTCGGCGATCTCGGTCGGCGGGCAGCAGCACGGCATGGTGGTGCTGGATGTCGATGGCCGCGTCATCCGCGACGCCCTGCTGTGGAACGACACCCGCTCGGCCGACGCAGCCACAGAGCTGATCGCGGAGTTCGGCGCGGAGGCGCTCGCGACCCGAACCGGACTCGTGCCCGTCGCGTCGTTCACCATCACCAAGCTGCGCTGGCTGCGTGACACTGAACCCGAGAACGCTGCGCGCGTTGCGGCCGTTGCACTCCCTCACGACTGGCTGACCTGGCGGCTCCGCGGCTACGGTCCGGCAGGCGAAAGCCCGCTCGGCCCGGTGCTCGACGAACTGACGACCGATCGATCCGACGCGAGTGGCACCGGGTACTGGTCGCCCGCCTCTGGTGACTACGATCGCGAACTGCTCATCGCCGCCCTCGGCCACGACGCGGTACTTCCGCGCGTGCTTGCCGCTCACGACTCCCCGGGGGTGTCGGCTGAGAACGTCGGCATCCCTGCGGGGCTCGTAGTCGGCGCCGGCGCGGGCGACAATGCCGCAGCGGGCCTCGGCCTCGACGCGCGTCCCGGCGATGTGGTCGTCTCGATCGGGACCAGCGGCACCGTGTTCGCGGTGACCGATGCCCCAACGGTCGATCCCAGCGGGTCCGTTGCGGGCTTCGCGGATGCCGGCGGGGCATACCTGCCGCTCGTCGCGACCCTCAACGCGGCCCGCATTCTCGATGTCATCGCTCGGCTGCTCGCCGTGGACCACGACGAGCTCGGTCGCCTCGCTCTCGCCGCGACACCCGGCGCCGATGGTCTCGTGCTGCAGCCGTATTTCGAGGGCGAGCGCACGCCGAACCTGCCCGACGCCACCGCCACCCTGTTTGGCATGACCCTCGCATCCACTTCTCGCGAGAACCTGGCGCGTGCCGCCATCGAAGGGATGCTGTGCGGGCTTGCCGACGGACTCGACGCGGTTGAGCGCCTGGGTGTCACGGCATCCCGAGTGCTCA
>JBDUBG010000227.1:0-6677 GCA_040004215.1 Pseudolysinimonas sp.
GATCGCGTGGGTTGCCCGGATGGCGTCGCCGAGACGGGCCGCCTGCGCACGATGGGGACCTGCGGCCAGCATCCTGTTGGTTGCGTGTCGGATCTCGGCGGGGGACGACGACGAAGGCAGGCTGAGCCCAGCTCCCGCCGCCTGCACAACCTGGCCGATGATCGGCTGGTCGAACACCATGTTCATCGGCAGGATGACGAGAGGCAGGTCATGCGCGAGGGCGAGCATCGTGGTTGAGTGCCCGCCGTGCCCGACGACCAGCGCAACCTTCGGCATGACCTCGGCGTGGGGCAAGAAGGCGTGGAGCTCTGCATTCGCCGGAGCGCTCAACTCGCCGGGGTCGACGGCTGGGCCGGTTGTCACGATCACCCGTACGGGGAGGTCGGTGAGAGCGTCAAGAATCTTTTGCAGCACCCCGGCTTGGCCGGCGATATAGGTAGTGCTCAGGCTGACCAGAATCGCCGGGCGCTCGGTCGACGGCTCGCGGCGCGTTGCGACCTCGCCGATGACCGGTCCGCTGTACTCAAGCCGGATGCCCGATGCGGTTCGTCCAGGGTCGAGTTGCTCGAGGGTGGTGACGAGCACCGTGGCTGCGCTCGCCCACAGTCGTCGCGGGTTGAAACCCGCGAGCCGGGCGACCGCTCCGGGCGCGCCGCCCGCCATCGTGCGGTCGACGGCGGCGTAGAGGGAGTGCACGAGCACGGCGCGGGGCAGGCTCGCTCGTGCCGCGGCATCCAGGGCGCTGTAGAGCAGGCAGTCAACGACCACCAGATCGACGGGGCGCGCGGCGACCTCTGCCTGCAGATCCAGTCCGATAGGGCGGCTAATGAGCAGGCCCAAGAAGCCGGCGGCGTTCGCAAGGGCGCCGCGTCTGCCGGTCGCCCGCCAGCGGTGCGGAGTGGAGTACGGGCTGAAGGCGAATCCGGCTGCTTCGAGTGGCGCACGCTGCTGCGCCTGCCCGAGAAACCGCACGGCGTCACCGCGCCGCTGCAGTTCTTTGGCGATCAGGACGGCGGGCGCGACGTTGCCGCCGCCGTCCCAGGTGACAAACAGAATGTTCGACATATCACTCGCTCTCGCTCAGGGATGCTCCGAGGATGGCCTCGACCAGCACGCGCATGGCACGCTCAGTCGCGGCTCGGCCGAGGCCTCGGTCGCGGCGCAGCAGCTTCCAGCACGAGACATCGGTAGCCACCACGAGCAAGTCGGTCAGAAGTTCTGGTTCGGCGCGCTGGGCCAGTTGCGGTCCGAACACCGCCAGGACCCACGCACGGTGGATCAGCTTGCCCTGCTCCGTGATGGCTCGGATGCGCTCATCGGACGCCTCTTGCCTCAGCAGTGCGACGACCCAGTCGCCGCGACCTTCGTAGTGGTCCATGATCACCTCCACCGCCTTCGGGATGTCGCCCACCGGTGTCGCGCGCTCGTCAACGATCTCGCTCGCGCCGTAGCTGACCGCCTCGTCGAAGAGCGCGTCGCGTGTACCGAAGTGCCGCAGAATTGTCTGCACCGCGACACCCGAGCGCTCGGCGACATCGGCGAGAACGATCTCGACGGTGAGTTTTTCTGTGGCGAGCTGCAGAACCGCGCGCAGGATCTTGTCGCGTGTTACCGCGGCTGCTGCGGCGCGGTTGGTCATCGAATATGCGCGTTCGGATGCCACTACAGTCGCCCGTCAGCTTCGTGGGCGACGGTGAGAGCCGCGTCGTTCGGGTTGCTGCCCGAGCGGAGGACCAGCACGATGGCAACCATCGCCGTGCCGTGGGTAAACCAAAAACTGGCTGCCGGACCCTCGGTGACGGCAAAGGCATCGTCGCCGAGCCCACTGACGGCGACTAGGGTGCCGCCGGTGACTTGCCCCTTGAGATGGTCGAAGTCGGTTTTGCCGGTGACTGACACCAGGTTGATGGTCAGCAGCGTTGGGTAGTTGCCGAACTTGCATGAGCTGTTCGAGCCGACGACAGTTGCGGTGCCAGCGCCGGCGTCTGACCCGAGTGCGGCCGCGGCCTCCGCCTCGGTGACCAGAGAGCACGCGGTGACGGCGCGCGAGGCCGGTGCGGATGGCGCTGCAGCTACCGCTGTGACACCCGTCGTCTTCAGTGGATCCGACGCGAGTGCGTGAGACGAGCATCCAGTCAACAGGACGATGACCGCGCTGATGGCGACGAACCAAGCCAGTCGATTCATGGGGTGCCCCTTATTTCATGTTAATCAGAACTAACACCAAATTATGAACCCTGTCAAGCGATTGATGCGTGACGGCTTCTCGTGCGCGGAAGCCTGGGCCGCCCCGTGTAAGCGCTTAGGGTGGCAACCATGACTGACACCCCCGGCGCTGCCGCCGTCCCTGCTGGCTGGTACGCCGATTCCACGGTCCCCGGCCAGTTGCGGTGGTGGAGCGGCGCCGAGTGGACCGAGCACGTGAGTGCCCCGTCCATCGGTGCGGCCCCCAACAATGGTGCGGCTCCCAACATTGGTGCGGCCCCGTACACGGGCGCCGTGCCGATGCGACCAGCACTGCCGTCCGATCGCCCCATCTACAGCGTCTTCATCTGGTTGATCGTGCTGATGCCGCTGCTTTCTTATGCCGCGATTTTCGCCTGGCAGCCGAACTTCGACTACCTGAGCAGCGGTGCCATCTCGTCGGGTGCCTACCTGACCGCGATGTTCACGCCCGGCTATTTCGCCGTCATCTTCGCCGGGTGGATCATCTACGGTCTCTCAGCGGTATTCGCCTGGCGAGATGTGGTGTGGCTGCGTGCCCAAGGTGTGGTGCGTCCGTTCCCGTGGCCGTGGGTCTTTCTCTCGTCGTTGGCGTACGTGATCGGTCGCTCGGTGATCGTGCACCGGGTCGCCGCGCCCCGCGGTCGCGTCCCGATCTGGGTGATGATCGCCGTCCTGGTGGTGGGGTTCATCGTCGCGATCGCCTGGACGGTGACCCTCATGTCGGGCATCATGGCGCATCTTCCGACTTACAGCGGCCAGTACACCGGCTGATGGAACACCAGATCCTGATCACGGCCGACCAGTTGGCAGCAACCGCTGTCGGCGAGCGTCTGCCCGGCGGCGGCGGCCCGCTCCGCGTGCTCGACGTGCGCTGGCGGCTCGACCAGCCGGACGGGCGCCCCAACTTTCTCGCCGGACACATCCCGGGTGCGCAGTATGTCGACCTCAACACCCAACTGGCGCGCCACGGCGACCCGCGGGACGGCCGACACCCGCTGCCGCCGGTCGAGCAGCTGCAGCAGGATGCGCGCGGCTGGGGAATCGACGCCGGCGACACTGTTGTGGTCTATGACGACCTGAAGAACATGTCAGCTGCGCGGGCGTGGTGGTTGCTGCGCTTCGCGGGTATCGCCGACGTGCGCCTGCTCGACGGGGCGCTGACCGCCTGGACGACTGCGGGCCTGCCACTCGAGGTGGGCGAGCCGCCCGCTCCTGCCGCGGGTTCGGTGACGTTGCGATACGGTGCACTCCCCGCGCTGACGATCGACGAGGCGGCCGCGTTTCCGGCCGCCGGAGTGCTGCTCGACGCCCGCCCCGGCGAGCGCTTCCGCGGCGAAGTTGAGCCGATGGATCCGCGCGCAGGCCACATCCCGGGCGCGGTCAGCGCTCCGACCAGCGAGAACGTGGATGCCGACGGCTGCTTCCTGCCGCCCGACCAGTTGCGCGCGCGATTCGCCGCACTCGGCGTGGAGCCGGGAACACCTGTGGCGAGCTACTGCGGATCCGGCGTGACCGCGGCGCACGAGGCGGTCGCCCTCGCCCTCGCGGGCTTCGACGCGGCACTGTTCGCCGGTTCGTGGAGCCAGTGGGCGAATCATCCCGAACTGCCGGTAGCGGTCGGAGACGACTGAGCGTTGCCGCAGAGCGTTCCCGCAGATCGGTCAATCGCGCAGGTAGCGCACCACGTTGACGCCGTCGAGATGCCACTGGGTGTCGACGCGGTAATCCCACAGGGCGAGCTGCGTGCCGACGCTCGGGCGCCAGTCGCGCTTGTCGCTGGTAATCAACCACACCACGGGTGCGTCACCCAGTCGCGAGCGGGTGTCGGCCAGCGGGATGCGGCCGTTCCAGAGTGTCGCGCGCTCGGCGGCCAGCTCGCCCTGCTTGAGGTCGACCAGGCCCGAGAGCTGCTGGGGGTAGACAAGCGCGAGAATCGACATGTTGGCGTCGCGATGCCGGCGCAGCGGTCCATAGACCACCGCATCCTGTTGCCCGCGTGGCTCGGCGGCGCGCTGGGTCGAGATCAAGGCGGCGACCTGCCCCCACGATGAGTTTTGCTTGGCGTTCTCGGATCGCTGGTGCAGATAGCTCGGCACCGTCAGGGTGACGCAGAGCAGCAGGCCGGCCGCGGCGATCCAGAAGCGGCGCGGCGCGGTGAACGCGACGGCGATCAGGATGGCGACGGTCGGCACGCCGAAGGTGAGGTAGCGCGCCGAGTACAGCGGGGTCGCCACCGCGGTGGCGAGCAGCAGCAGAGCGGGCGGGACGATCATCCACGGCAGGACGACCGCCATGAGGCGCACCGAGCCGGTCGGCAGGCGACGACCACGAAGCAGCGGCGCGACCAGTGTCGCGATCCCGATGAGCACCAGCGACCAGCCGATCCAGGCGAACGTGGTGTTGCCGAGAAACCACTGGCTGACCAGCACGTGTTTCAGCGTGCTCGCGTCGAGCGGGCCGATCCAGTCGACCTGTCGGCTCTGCTGCACCTCATCAATCACGAGCGAAAGCCCCGCGAGCGCGGCACCGGTCGCGGCGAGCAGCCAACCTGATAGTCCGCGGCGGGTCGGGCGATCCTGCTGATGCGCGGCGAGCAGGAGGGCCGTCACCCCGTGCGCCACCACCAGAAGCGCGAGATAGAGGTAGCTGGTGCAGGCGATCCAGGCCAGCACGCCGTAGGTGATCCAGGCCAGAGAGCGCTGACGGCGGTCGCGGGCGCCCCAGCCCCACGCACCGAGAAATACCAGAGTGAGCGCGACCGCGAGCAGGGTGCTGAGTGCGTACGACCGACCCTCTGTACCCATCCAGGTCACCCGTGGGAGTAGGCAGAAGACCAGGCCGGCGACCAGCGCCGTGCGCCGAGAGGCGAGCCGCCGCATCAGCACCACGAGGGCTGCTGCAGTGAGTCCGACGGCGACGGCACTCGGCAGGCGCAACGCGAACGGCGAGAATCCGACCAGACCCAACCAGAAATGCATCAGCGTGTAGTAGACGCCGTGCACGGCATCCACATTCTGCAGAAGGGCGAAGAGCTCGGGCAGCGTGCGGGTCGTTGCCGAGATTGTGGCTGCCTCGTCATACCAGGGCGACGGAATCCAGGATGCCGCGGCCGTGAACACCATGCCGAACAGGCCGACGCCGACCGGCGCGGTGGCGCGCGAAGACAGCAGCGAGCTCAGCCGCCGGCCGCGAACCACCGAGGTGGTCTGCTGCAGGATGACCATGGGGTTCCCTTGCAGTCGGATCAGGTGTCAGAGAGTGTTCGCAACACCCTCGCGTCGGGTTTGGATCTCGTGTGACCTTGAGTTCGCCTTCTCAACAACGAGACGGCCGCGATGACCACGACGGCGGCGAGCAGTGTCCAGCGGAACGTCACGTGCTGCGGTGCGATGACGTGCAGGGCGAGCACGAACGGCACCGCCACCCACTCCCAGCGCCCGCTCATCGCGATGAACGGCAGCAGCAGCAGTGCATACCAGGGGTAGCGCGGGCTCGCGATGATCAGCGTCGCGCCGATCATCACCACCTGACCCACCCACGGTTGTTCTGGATCGCTGAACACGATCACCAGCACCGCGATCGCCGCGAGCAGATCGCCGGCGACGACGAGAGCGGCCGGGCCGGGCAACAGCGTGGTCAGCAGCACGAAGCGGCTGCCATCGTCGTAGCCCTCCTCGTTCAGATAGCCGGGCAGGTAGCCGAGCACAGCAACGCCCGTGGTTGCGACATAGGGGATGTAGAGCACGGCGAAGGTCGCTACCGCGGCGAGGATGATCTTGGCGGGCTGGTTACGCAGCATCGCGGGAGCCGCGAGCACCGGGATGATCTTGGCTGCGATCGCCGCACCGAGCAGGATGCCGCCGCGCCAGCGTGCGCCGCTCGACACCGCGAACGCGGCAGCCAGCGCGAGCAGCGCGCCGAGCACGTCGATGTGCGAGTTCGTGATCGCCTCGGACGCGACCAGCGGGTTGAGCGCCCACAATGCGGCCCAGCGGGGATCCCACCCGCGGCGTCGCAGGCCGACGATCAGCAGCAGGGTGGTGCCGATGCTGAGCAGCAGCCCGGTGAGCTGGAACGGCCAGTACGCGGCATCCACCGGTACCGCTCCTCGCACCAGCGCGTAGAACAGCTCACTGGTCGGAGGGTAGATGGTCGGCACGTGAACGCGGTTGATGGTCGTGCACGAGGTCGAGCCATCGTTGTCCTTGAAGCCGAAGCTGCGGATCCCGGGGCAGTGGGTGGCTCCGTCTGCGTCGACGACCGGGGTCGGGAACAGCCAGCTCGGGCGCAGCGATGCCACCTGCGGATCGGAAGGGGCGTAGGCGTACGGAGAGATCCCGGCATTCTGCACGATGCCATCCCAGGCGTAGCGCGCCGAGTCGCTGCTGGTGTTGGGCGGCCCGGCCATCGCGGCTCCCCCGATGGCGATCGACCCGGCGATGATCACCACG
>JBDUBG010000259.1:0-2008 GCA_040004215.1 Pseudolysinimonas sp.
CGCCTCACCCTCGAGGTTCGGGTCGGTGGCGATGATCACCTCGGTCACCGTGCTATCCGCGAGCCGTTGCACCAGTTGCGTGAAGCGGAGCTCGTTCGGGCCGATGCCGTCGATTGGACTGAGGGCACCGCCCAGCACGTGGTACAGACCGCGGAACTCGCGCGTGCGTTCGATGGCCGCGACGTCTTTCGCCTCTTCGACGACGCAAATGATGGCCTGGTTGCGACGCGGATCGCGGCAGATGATGCAGGTATCTTGTTCGCTGACGTTGCCGCAGATGTCGCAGAACTTCACCTTGTCGCGCACGTCCATCAAGATCTGCGCGAGCTTCGTCGTGTCGAAACTCTGGGTCTGCAAGATGTGGAATGCGATGCGCTGTGCTGACTTCGGCCCAATGCCGGGAAGCCGACCGAGTTCGTCGATCAGCTCTTGGACGATGCCTTCGTACACGCGCTACTCCGCGTGTTCTGCTGGCGGGCCAGCGCTGGTCGCGGGCGTCGGGTCACCCGTGGGCTCCAGCGTCACTGGGCGGTCACGCGGGGTCAGATCTTGCTCCTCGATGAAGCTCGCGCCGAGCAGCTCTCGCACGACAGCTTCGCCGTATCTGGTCGAACTGTTCGCGCGCGGAGTGCGCGCCTCGCGGGGTGCAACCGGAGGCGTGGCTTCCTTCGCAGCCGATGGCTGACGCGAAGTGGGCTCCGACTCAGGCTCCGACTCAGGCTCGGACTGGGGCTCCGGATCGGGCTCCGGCTCGTCGGCTGGGGGCGGAGCGTTTTCGCTTCCCGGGATCGCGGTAACGTTCCAGCCGCCATTCGCTGGCTCGGACTCTCGAGCCGCGGCGACTGCCGGCGCCGGCGCTGCCACCGAAACGGGCGTGGCAGTCGCGGCATCCACCCGCGCGACGAACTTGACTTGAATGCCGAGCACCGTGGAGATGGCCGAGCGCAGCTGCTCACTCACACCTTCGCCGGAGGTAGGACGCTCTTTGAAGTTGCTCACGTCGGTCTCGCTCGGGAACGAGAGGGTGAGCACATCACCGTCGAGCACCCGGGGTGTCGAGGTATAGACGACCATCCAGGCGGTGCGCTTGGCCTTCTGGACGACCTCGAGAATCTCGGGCCACGCGTCGCGCAATTGCGCGAGCGTGACCGGAGTTGCCGGGGCGACAGACTCAGGAGCAGGGTCTGCTGGCTTCTCGGTGACGGGTTGCGCACTCGCGATCGGTTCTGGCGTCTGGCGGGAACGCTGCTCGACCGAAACCTTCGCCTCAACGACGGGAGGAACCGGCGGAGCACCCGGCGCGGTGTGGCCAGCGGGCGCTGCCTCGGTCGTGGCCCCGACCCCCGCGGTATCGGCGATGCCAACTCTGCGCTCAAGCCGTTCAACTCGCGCCAGTGCTCCGCGATCCGTGTCGTCTGCGGCCGGGACGAGTAACCGCGCCACCATCAGTTCGAGGTGCAGTCGCGGCGACGTCGCGCCGGTCATTTCTGTCAGTGCGCTGTTGACGACGTCGGCAGCACGCGACAACTCGGCCGCACCGAACGCCACCGACTGAACGCTCATGCGGTCAAGTTCGTCTTGCGGCATGCCGCGCAGCACCGCCGCGGCCCCGTCTCGGGTGGCGGCCACCACGATGAGGTCGCGGAGGCGCTCGAGCAGATCTTCGACGAAGCGCCGCGGATCTTGGCCCGTCTGAATGACGCGATCCACCGCCGAGAACGCGGCAGCGGCATCCATCGCACCGAGGGCGTCGACCGCCTCGTCGAGCAGTGCCGCGTGCGTGTAGCCCAGCAGGGCGACCGCGCGCTCGTACTCGACGGTGCTGCCCTCAGACCCGGCGATGAGCTGATCGAGCAGCGACAGCGTGTCGCGCACCGAGCCCCCGCCTGCACGCACCACCAGCGGCAGAACGCCCGGCTGCACTGACACCTTCTCGGCCTCAGACAGCTGCTGCACGTAGTCGAGCATCTGGGCAGGCGGAACCAGCCGGACCGGGTAGTGGTGGGTG
>JBDUBG010000330.1:0-6660 GCA_040004215.1 Pseudolysinimonas sp.
CGATCGCGGGCGTCGTCGAGAAGTGGGACCTCTACATCCGCGGCTTCGAGCTCGCCACGGGGTACTCGGAGCTGGTCGACCCCGTCATCCAGCGCGAACGCTTCGTCGAGCAGGCGGCCCAGGCCGCCCGCGGTGACGATGAGGCGATGCGGCTCGACGAGGAGTTCCTGCGGGCGCTCGAACACGGCATGCCGCCCACCGGAGGCATGGGCATGGGAATCGACCGACTGCTGATGGCGCTCACCGGCCTCGGCATCCGCGAGACGATCCTCTTCCCGCTGGTGAAGTGATGAGTCTCCCTCCGGGCGACGACAAGAAACCGAAGCTCACGACCACCCGTGTCGTGATCTGGATCGCCGTGGCTGGCATCGGCCTGTACCTCGTGATCTCGGGCATCGTCGGCATCATCGCGAAGGGCTGAGATGGATCGTCGCACCTCACGCATCGTCGCGATTGGCGGCTTGGTCGTCATTCTGGTGGTCATCGCGGTCGCATTTGTGCTCAACGCCCGGTAGTACGTTTGTCAGCGTGACCGTCAATCCTCCGTACCGTGCCGATATCGTCGGCAGTTTTCTTCGTCCCGAGGCGCTGAAGCGCGCTCGGCTTGACCACGCGGCGGGGCGGCTCGATGACGCTGGCCTGGCCGGCATCGAAGACGAGCAGATTCGCAAGGTCGTCGCCCAGCAGGCCGACGCCGGACTCCGCCTCGCTACCGACGGCGAATTTCGCCGCTCCTGGTGGCACTTTGACTTCTTTGACGGGCTCGACGGAGTCAGCATTGTTGATCTCGATCACGGCATCCAGTTTCAGGGTGTGCAGACCGGCTCGCGCGGGGTGCGGGTGACCGGTCCGATCGGGTTCAGCGACGAGCATCCGATGCTGCAGCATTACCGCTTCCTGCAGGCGACGACCTCTGCTGCGCAGCCGAAGTTCAGCATCCCGGCGCCGACCGTGATGCACTTTCGGCTCGAGCGCGACGCCGTCGACCCGGCCTCTTATGCCCAGCGGGACGACATCTTCGACGACCTGGCCGCCGCCTACCGCACCGCGGTGCGGGCCTTCTATGACGCCGGATGCCGCTACCTCCAGTTCGACGACACCGCATGGGCGTACCTCTGCTCTGAGGCCGAACTCGCGAAAGCTCGCGACCGCGGGATCGATACCGATCACCTCGCCGAGCGCTACGCGAAGCTGCTCAACGACTCCCTCGCCGACAAGCCGGACGACCTCGTGGTCACGACGCACGTCTGCCGAGGCAACTTTCGCTCGACCTGGATCTCGTCGGGCGGCTACGAGCCCGTGGCCGAGCAACTGCTCTCCGTCTGCAACTACGACGGCTACTTTCTCGAGTACGACAGCGATCGCGCAGGGGGCTTTGAGCCGCTGCGATTCCTCCCAGAGGGAGACAAGACGGTCGTGCTCGGGCTTGTCACCACGAAGACCGGTGAACTCGAGCCGCCGGATGCTGTGGCGCGGCGCATCGAGGATGCCACCGAATACGTGCGACTCGAGCAGCTCGCTCTGAGCCCGCAGTGCGGGTTCGCCTCGACCGAGGAAGGTAACGAGCTCACCGAGGAGCAGCAGTGGGCAAAGATCCGCGAAGTGGTCGCGATCTCAGAGACTGTCTGGCGCTGAGCCGCGGGGCGGGTCACAGCGACTCGGCAGGCTCGGGACCGCCGCGAGGCGTAGCCTAAAGACATGCCGACAGACTTTTGGGGTGGGATCATCTGGGCCCTCGCGCCCACCGTCGTGATCGGCCTGCTGTTCTGGTTCATCATGCGGTCGGTGGTGCGTTCCGATCGCAATGAGCGGGCCAGCTACGCCAAGGTCGAGGCCGAAGAGCGCGCGCGGTTCGCGGCGAACTCGGCGCGAGAACCTGGCGGCTCCCCTACTAGCGAGAAGGCGGCACCGCCTCTACGTTGAGCGCATGTTCACTGTGCGTCGTGTCGTTCCGTCTGTCATCGTGGCGTGCGCCCTGATCATCGTGTTGGCCGCCTGTCACCCCGCAGCGTCGCCGTCGGGATCCCCTTCCGGGTCGAAGAAGCCAACGGCCGCGGCAGCAGCGTCGCCGACATCCCCGGCGACGCCGACGCCCGCGGCAGTTGTGCAGGCGAACGCCGCTGACTACCTGCTGGAGGGCACGCCCAATGTGCCAGATTCGAATGGCGAGTGGGACGGCCACTACGGCTTCTGGACGGATGCCTCCCACTCCGTCGCGTGCGATGTCTGGATTTTCTCCGGTGACAGCGGCGGGATCTCGTGCGGGATCACGCCGGGGCACGAGAACCAGCGGACGTACACCTTGCCAGCTGGCATCCCGGCCACCTGCCAGTTCGATCCAGGCAGCTCGTATCAACTCGATGGCACCGCCATCGACATCAACTACAAGATCTTCGGCAGCGACACCTCGAACGCCAACGTCGGCTTCGCCGGGTGCCTCGGTGACTCGGCGCCGTCTGCCGTCGACGCACTCCGCAAGGTGCTGCCGACCAACGTCATCCTGACCGTCACGCAGACCGGCTTCGAGACCTACACCTGCTCGGTCGCGTCGGCGGCGGCGTCGTGCTCAGATTCCGCGCCCGGCTCGTCGTTCGTGTTCGGGTTGTCGACCGCGACGTTCCACCAGGGATAGGGCCCGGCGCTAGTCGCGCGGGCGCAGCCGTACGTTCGGCAGCTCTGGCGCTGGCAGGGCATGACCCGGGTGGCCGTTGAGCTCGTATCCGTTGACGTGTCCGAACCGCCCGTCGACGTTCGCGCCCGCGATCACCTCGCTCTGCCACTGCTCGCGGAACGCCACGATTTCTTCGTGCGTGCGGCCTACGAAGTTCCACCACATCACGATCTGCTCGCCGAGCGGAGTGCCCCCGATCAGCAGGGCGCGCAGGGGTGAGTTGCCCGCCTCCACGGTGAGTTCGGTGGCGCCGGCCGGCACGACCGCGAGTTGGGCTGTGCTGACCTGGATTCCCTGCAGGGTGGGGGTGCCGGCATCCACGATCAGGCCGTGTTCGAAGGCCGGATCGACGGGGATGCTAACGCGGCCCCCGGCCGGCAGATCGAGCTGGGCGCCGAGCAACTCTGTGAAGGCGGTGACCGGAGAGGAGTGCCCGAACAGCGAGCCGATGAAGACCCGCAGGGTGGCATCGTCTGCCGAGAAAGGCTCGGGCGAGAAGTGCTCGAAGAACGGCGCAACGTGTCGCGAGCGGTCGGGTAGCGCAACCCAGAGCTGCACTCCGTGAAGGGTGGACGTGGCGTCGGTCGAGACCTCAGAGTGCTGGATGCCCGCGCCGGCAGTCATCAGATTGACCTGCCCCGGTTCGATCAGGGCGAAGCTGCCCACGCTGTCCCGATGCTCGATCTCGCCGGCGTACAGCCAGCTGACGGTCTGGAGCCCGGTGTGCGGATGCGGTGGCACGTCCATCGCGCCGCGGCCGTTGACCGGATCGGGTCCGTACGAGTCGACGAAACACCAGGCGCCGACCAGGCTGCGCCGCCGCTGCGGCAGAGTGCGGCGAACGGTCATCGCTCGCGGGCCGCCCAGCGGCACATCACGCGGGTCGAGCAACTCGACGTCGCCGGGCTCGGCGGTCGGCTCATCGGGAGCGGGCTCAGAAACCAGCAATTCGCTCGGGTGTTTCTCGAGGTTGCTCACGGTTGCTCCTTCACGGGTGCTCCTTCAGGGCTGCTGCGAGTTCTGTCACCAGCCGACTCGCATCGGCATCGCCGAACACCAGTGGCGGGCGGATTTTGAGCGTGTGGTTGTGGGGACCAGATGCGGCAAGCAGGATATGGCGCTCGCGCAGGGCGTTGACCAGATCGAGGGCGAGCGACTCGTCGGGGTGCCCGGCGGCATCCACCAGGTCGATGCCGAGAAACAGGCCGGCGCCGCGGACCTCGCCCATGCGCGGGTCGTCGAGTTCGCGCAATGCGGCCAGAAGCTGGGCCCCGACTCGAGCCGCGTGCTCGGACAGGCCCTCGTCGCGCACCACGTCGAGCGTCGCCTGCGCTGCGGCGATCGACACCGGATTGCCGCCAAAGGTGTTGAAGTAGCGCCCGTGTGCGGCGAAGGCGTCGACCAGTTCGCGGCGCGCGACGACGCCGGCGATCGGATGCCCGTTGCCCATCGGCTTGCCCAAACTCACCAGGTCGGGCTCGAGCCCGTGTCGGGCGAAGCCCCAGAGCGAACGTGTGTCGCGCGAACCGGCGTCGCGCGATCCCCTCGAGTCTGTGCGACCCAGCCGCCCGAACCCGGGCTGCACCTCGTCGGCGATGAAGATGCCGCCAGCGGCATGGATCGCCGCGACCGCAGCCGACAGGCTGGCGGCATACGGAAACACGCCGTCGCTGGCGAAGATCGTGTCGACGATGAGAGCGGCGGGGCGAATGCCGGCGTCGGCCAACGAGGCGATGGCGGCGGCGACCTGCGCGCTGAGGTCAACGCCGGGGGAGGACGCCGGTGCTGGCGCGTCAATCATCCGCACCCAGGGGGCCAGCGAGTCGACCCCTCCGAGCGAGGGCGAGATCGCCGCGATCTCGGTCGTCACCCCGTGATAGGCGTTGCGCGTCACGATGACGCCCTGGTTGCCGGTCGCCGACTTGGCGATCCGCAGCGCGAGATCATTCGCCTCTGAGCCGGTGCAGGTGAACATGACGTTCTGCAGATGCCGAGGGAAGGTGCTCAGCAGATCCTCTGCGTACACAATCGTCGCCTCGTCGAGGTAGCGGGTGTGCGTGTTGAGGCGCGCGGCCTGCTCGGCGATGGCGGCGACGATCCGCGGGTGGGCGTGCCCGGCCGACGGCACGTTGTTGTAGACGTCGAGGTACTCGACGCCGTTGCGGTCCCACACCCGCGTGCCCTCGCCGCGAACGAGTTCGAGCGGCTCGCGATAGAAGAGGCGGTATGCCGACCCGAGAGCTGCGGCACGGCGGCGTACGAGATCGGCCGTGCGCGGGTCGAGCTCGTCGGTGTGGTCAGGGTCGAAGTAGCTGGTGGGGCCGGGCATCCTCACCAACCTTCCTGCAGTGCGAGATCGAGTTGAGCGCGGGTGAGAGAAATGTTTCGGCCCAGATAGCCATCATTGCTCGGCAGCTCGCGACTCAGCCACGAACCCATCAGCAACCGCTGCAGCAGGCGTGCGATCACCAGTCGGGGCAGCAGCTCGCGCTCGTCGTCGCGCAGCGGCAGCACGCTCTGCCAGCCCTCGCTCACCGCGGCGAGGGTGTCGGATGCCCCGTACTGGTCGTCGGTGGGCAGAAGGTAGCTGGCCGCGACCGCGAGGTCGAGCACGCGCGCTGTGCGCACCGCGTCGCCGAAGTCGAGCACCGCCACGACTCGGGTTGCTCGGTCGTCGACCAGAAGGTTGTCGGAGTTGCCGTCGTTGTGGATGAACTGCTGCGGCAGCTCCGCGACTCGCGGCGCGACCTCGGCGATGTGGCGGTCGAGTGCCGCCGCGACCGGCTCGGCGTCGTCGACCGCATCCAGGAGGCCCACCAGCTCGGGCAGCCGTGCGACATCCCAGGCCAGTGCCCTCGACTCTGCGGGATGCCGAAAGTCGGCGAGCGCGACCGTCAACCGCGCCTGCGTCGACCCGACTGAGCGCAGCAGGGGGGCCTCGGGCGCGGCATCCCAGAGCGCGGCGCGCAGGGACTGGCCGGGCATCCAGGGGAACAGACGGGCAACACGTCCGGCGACGACCGGCTGCAGGGTGGCGTCGACGGTCGGGAGGGGGCGCGCGAGCGGCAAGCTCGGGTCGTGGTCGGCCGCCCACTCGATCGCGGTCGTCTGCAGGTCGATCGCCGTGGGATCGTCGGCGGGAGGCGCGATCTTGAGCGCGTAACTTGCGTTGGAGGTTTCGACGCGGAAGGTGTCGTCGCGCTCCGTGTCGACACGATTCGCGCGGGCGGGCGTGAGAGCCCAGTGGCGGCGCACGAGGGTGGCGGCATCCGCGTCGGATGCCCGCGTGAACGGCGCGGTCAACTCGGCGGCGAGAAGCGCGGGCACCTGCATAGCC
This sequence comes from Pseudolysinimonas sp., assembly GCA_040004215.1. GTDB lineage: Bacteria > Actinomycetota > Actinomycetes > Actinomycetales > Microbacteriaceae > Lysinimonas. The sequence goes on from JBDUBG010000330.1 coordinate 6,009, forward strand.
CGAGGCTACCGCTGTACTTCAGCCCCGCGGGTTCGCCAGGTGCTGCCGGGTCAGCTCGTCGAGCTGCTCGTCGGTGAGGTCGTCGAACTTCTTCTCTTCACGCTTCTCGGATCGGGTCCAGCGCACGAAAAGCAGCACCAAGATGGGCACGTCGGCGATCTCGGCGATGAACCAGAGAAAGTCGCCCGCCAGGTGCTGATCGTGCACCGGATTCGGCCACCAGCTCGCGGCGCTGGTCACGGCCGGCCCGATGATCGGTGCGTGGTCGAGGATCGCATCGTTGAGCCGCAGCACGATGCCTGGCACCGCGTCGATCACCAACTCGACGAACGCCAGCAAGAACTCAACCGTGATGAACAGGCTGGTACGCCCGGCGGCGTTCTCGACGATCGGCAGCACCATGACGAGACCGAGCAGCGGGATGACGATCCCCATCGCCGAGCTCAGAGCGGGCGTGCCACGCAGCACCCAGGCGAATGGCGTGAGAAACAGGCAGAACACCAGGGCCGAGAAGATGGTCGCGAAGATCGCGTTGCCGAAGAGCTTGAGGATCGTGCTCGCCAGCATCCGCTCCAGCCGGATCACGCCCCCCTCGCCCAGCGACGCCCGCAGCAGCCCGATGGGTCGGCCGGCACTCACGCAGGCGGGGATT
>JBDUBG010000166.1:0-1996 GCA_040004215.1 Pseudolysinimonas sp.
TCGCCTGGATCACGCAGCTCTCGTCGAACCCGTCGCGGTGGCCGTGCACGACGTGCGTCGCGCCGACCTGCAGCCCGGGCAGAAGGTCGTCGTCATCGGCGGCGGGCCGATCGGCGTGCTGATCGCCTCGGTCGCCCGCGAGTTCGGCGGCGAGGTAGTCGTGATCGAGCTCGACCCCAACCGGCGCGCGCAGATCGATGCTCTCGGCTTCACGACGCTCGATCCCCGCGAGACCGACCAGGTGGCATGGGTCACCGAGTGGACGGGCGGCGCAGGGGCCGACGTGGTGTTCGAGGTGTCGGGGGCCGCTCAAGCGGTGCTCGGAGCCACCGACCTCGCCAAGGTGCGCGGCACGCTTGTCGTGGTCGCGATCCATCCGGTGCCGCGCGAGATCAACCTGCAGCGTCTGTTCTGGCGCGAGCTGTCGATCCTCGGGGCGCGGGTCTACCAGCGCGTGGACTTCGAGACGGCGGTCGAGTTGCTGACGCGTGGTGTCATCCCGGCCGAGTTGCTCATCACGCGCATCGTTGCTCTCGACGAGACCCAAGAGGCCTTCGCCGACCTCGAAGCCGGTCGTGCGATGAAGATCCTGGTTGCGGTCAGCCCAGAATGAGCGAGCTGTTCGATCTGACCGGCACGACAGCGGTCGTCACCGGTGCTAAGCGCGGAATCGGGTTTGCGATGGCAGAAGCCCTCGCGGCGGCGGGCGCCGACATCATCGGCGTCAGCGCCACGCTCGAGCTGAGCGGCAGCCGGATCGCCGCGGCGGTCGAAGCGCAGGGTCGCACCTTCACGGCCAGGCAGGTCGATTTCGCCGACCGTGCAGCAGTGGTCGACTTGGGGCAAGAGCTGGCGACACTCGACATCGACATCCTCGTCAACAACGCGGGCACCATCGAGCGCGCACCCGCGGCCGACCACCCGTTGGAGTGGTGGGACCGCGTGCTCGAGGTCGACCTGTCGAGCCCGTTCGTTCTGACCCAGGCGGTCGGCAGATCCATGATCGCGCGCGGCCACGGCAAGGTGATCTTCACCGCCTCGATGCTGAGCTTTCAGGGCGGGATCAACGTGCCCGGTTACACCGCGGCGAAATCGGCTATCGCCGGGCTCACCAAGGCTCTGGCAAACGAATGGGCGAACAAAGGCATCACCGTCAATGCGATTGCGCCCGGCTATATCGCCACCGACAACACGCAGGCACTCCAGGATGACGCTGAGCGCTCGACGGCGATCCTTGCGCGCATTCCGGCCGGTCGATGGGGTCGGCCCGCTGACCTCGCCGGAGCTACCGTGTTTCTCGCGTCGGCCGCGTCAGATTACGTCTCAGGCATTGTCTTGCCCGTTGACGGCGGCTGGCTCGGACGATGACCGCGGCGGTCCTTGACCGCCTGACGCTCGCATCGTGCCGGCCGTCGTCATCGACGATGCGTCGCTGGCCGCAGAGTTGGCTGCTGTACTGATCGCTGGCCGCATCCCGTGCGCGGAAATCACGCTGCGCACTGACGCCGGAGCCGCCGCACTGACCGCCGACGGCGTCAGCACCCGCAACGGACGAGAACAACGAAAATGGGAGACCGATGGCCGCGCTCACACCGACGTTGTGACTCACTACACGGTGGACCCTAGGAGATTCGAACTCCTGACCTCCTCGATGCGAACGAGGCGCGCTACCAACTGCGCCAAGGGCCCGTGAACCTGACAACGGTATCACCTCGGACGCTGGGGCTCCGCGCTCACCCGGCGTTGCGACGACGCCGCAGAACCTCGTCAAGGTCGGGGGTCGCGGCATCCGTTCCGTCGACTCGGCCCATCGATGCCCAGCGGCTTGAGGCCGCTGTGCGGATCGCGGGTGACTCGATCGGGGCGGCCGTCTTGTCGGGCATCGCGGGCAGGTGACGGCGAATCGGCACCACCTCGGGAGCCTCGTGCGCGGCCCGCACTGCCTGCTCGGAAGCATGAGACGCGGCTCGCAACTGGGTCGCGAGATCCATCGCCG
>JBDUBG010000399.1:0-6603 GCA_040004215.1 Pseudolysinimonas sp.
GTCGCGAACGGGAGTTCGGCGGGGATGCGATGTGCCGTCGACTTGATCGTTCCGTTGTCGCCGATCGCACTCTGGTTCACGTGATCGAGGGGAAAGATGTTCCACCCCAGGCGACCGGTGACCGCGTCGCTCGGCACCGCGACCGTGGAGTCGTCGCCGAAGTCGTACGCCGCACCAGGATTTCCGCTCAGATTGAGCGGCTTGCCGTCTTGGTCATAGAGCTGCACGTGTGTGAGTGGGTTGCCCTGGGCGTCGTAGGCAAAAATGTTCGTCACCTGATAGCCGTTCTCGGTCAAGCCGTTGGCAGACATGTCGCTGTTGTTGCCCATTGAGTCGAAGTATTGCTGGTTGTAGTACGCGTCATTCAGCTGTCCGACCCAACCCGCAAGCACGAACGGCACCGCGATGACCAGCACGACGTTGAGCGCCAGCAGCAGCGCCCTCATCCAGGCGAATGGCAGCCATTTGCCTCGCCCAAACTGCACGCTCAGCACAAGCGTCACCATCGCGACAACCACCGTGTAGCCGGTGATCGGCGCGCGACCGATCGTGATCGTGAACAGCGCGGTGAGAGCGAGAGCCCGAAAGACCCACCACACCGGCCGAATCGCGACAAAGAAGTCACGCAACCGAGCGAGCGCGGGATGCGCGGCTACAAAGGCGCGGACGTCATGCGCGATGATGCCGGGCCCCTTGCGCAACTCGGTGAACCATCCGGTTCGGGATGTTGCCCGGTGCGGCAGCCCCGCGGCGGTGCGCAGCTCTTCTGCGTAGGCAGCGGGATCCCCCAACTCGACGGCGTCCAACTCTCCGGCATCCGACTCGGCGAGACGGTCGGTCAGATCCGCCTCAAGGCCATCGGTGAGGTCATCGACCTCTTCCGGGCTGAGGTCAGACAGTGCGGAGCGCACGGCGGTGGCGAACTCCGAGACAAGGGGGGAGGCGAGGGTGGCGGCAGACATTAGTTCTCTCCGATCGTGCGGACGGGTGCTGGGGTGTTGCGAGCTGACTTGGCGACCGGCTTTGGCGCGAGCAGCCCGGTCATGGTCGTGGCAAAAGCCGACCAACTGGCGCGCTGCTCATGCAGCATCGCTCGACCCTCGGCGTTGATGCCGTAGTACTTGCGGTGCGGGCCGTCTTCCGACGGCACGACGTAGCTGGTGAGAGCGCCAGCGCTGTAGAGCCGGCGCAGGGTGCCGTAGACCGAGGCATCCCCCACCTCGTTGAGCCCGGCCGAGCGCAGGCGACGCACGACGTCGTAGCCGTAGCCGTCTTCCTCCTGGATGGCCGCGAGCACTGCAACGTCGAGCACCCCCTTGAGCAGTTGGGTGGTATCCACGGTTCTCCTTCGATTTGGCAGCGGCAGCACAGCGATGGGACCGATACTACTGTGCACTCCGCACTAGTGCGCACCGCGACGCACCGGCGTGTCGTCCGACGGGATGATTCCCGCCACCTTGAGGCGGATGCGGGATCCCCCTTCCGAACGGGAATCTGATTTCGGACGTTGCAGGACCCCGCACGGTGGACATGTCCCCTATGAACCCCGAGGAAAGGGACACCCCATGATCGACACCGAGGCTCACTTCACCGAGCTTTACCGCGCCACCTATCCCGAGTTGCTTCGCTTCGTGCGTCGCCGCGCACATCCGCTCCTTGTCGACGACATCGTCGGCGAGACCTACCTCGCCGCCTGGCGACGCCGCGACGGACTGCCCGACGATGCTCGCCCCTGGCTTTTTGGCACGGCGCGACACGCGATGGCCAACGCGCACCGCGGTGTGAACCGACAGATCGCGGTCGCGGTTCGTATCGCCGAGACAGACCCTCGTCAGGATGCTCCCTCCGACCCCTCCGACCGCCTTGACCTGCAGGCCGCATGGAGGTCGCTGGCCGTGCGCGACCAGGAGGTGCTCGCTCTGCACGTCTGGGAGGACCTCGACGACCGCCAGGCTTCCGCGGTGCTCGGTTGCTCTCGCGCCGCGTACTCGATGCGGCTCAGTCGCGCCAAGCGGAACCTCGCCAACCTGATCAGCCGATCCAACGCCAATCGGGCACCCGCGCTCATCCCTGCAGCTCACCACTGACCTCCTCCCCACCGATCTCGAAAGAAGATGACCATGAACGACACCACACTGCGTAACCGCCTCTCCGCTCTCGACGCGGCTCCCGGCGGGCCGCTCACCCACTCCGAACTGACGCGTCGTGACGCGCTTCTGACCGCCGTGCTCGCGACGGCTGACCGCCTGCCCGCACCCGTTCCGGCTCGGCCCCAGCCGCGCACCCGAGTACGCATGTTCGGGGTGGTTGCCGGCGCCTCGGCCGCTGGCCTCATCGCTGCCGCCCTGGTGGTCGGCCCGCACCTGCTGTCACACGGCGGCAGCGAGACCGCCACATCGGGAATCACGTCAGTGCAGCTCTCGAGCTGGACGGGCGCACCGGCACCCCTCGACCAGAACTCCGCAACCGGCTCGGCCGCCGCAGCATGGTGCCTCAGCGCGACGGCCGCGGGCCCAGGAAGCGGATCGCAAACCCTTCAGAACGCCGATCTGCGTGGCCAGGTCGCTTCGATGGTCGTGCTGCGAGGCGGCAACGCCTCGTACTGCATGACGGCGGGCACGAACGATGGTTTCTGGGAACTCCTCACCGACGCTGGTGACCAGCCCGCGACCGTCGCGGCAGGTGACATCACGATCGAGTCGGACGGAAGTCACGGCGACGGGAATACCGGCTTCGACTACGTCGAGGGATTGAGCGGCACGGATATCGCTGCCGTCTCGATCCACAACGGCACCCAGACGGTCTCAGCCACAGTCGAGGACGGTCGCTGGACCGCCTGGTGGCCGAATTCCCACCCGGACGGCAATATCGGGGGCACGATCACCCTGACGGCGACCGACGGATCGAGCCGCAGCATGCCGGTGTCATCGCTCATTGGCTAGACCGCTCACCCTGACCCAGCCGCGGAGCCGTGAGTCCCCCAGATGGGGGACTCGCGGCCCACGATTGGGGGGCACTAATCTAAACGCGAGTCGCAACCCGAATCCCCCACCGCGGCTCATTTCTCTCAGCAGGAGCCCCCATGAACAGCAACATCGTGAACCCGACCACCTCGGCAGCGCCCGCAGGGTGGTACAACGACCCGCTCGGCATCCCTCAGCTTCGCTGGTGGAACGGCATCGGCTGGACCAACCACGTGCAAGAGCACCGGGCTGAGTTCCAGTCGTGGGGCGCTCAGACCGCCTCGGTCGCCTAGGCCGCTGCCTTCCTTCCTTCGCCGCGTTCCCACCGGGGGGCGCGACGCATCGCTTCGTCGCGCCGTGATTCGCGACGCATCACCTGAGGACAGCCTGGGCTTCCTTGCGGAATCTGCTGCCGTCGCTAGCGTTGAAGAAGACGCACGACGCAAAGGAGATTCACCATGGCCGAGGTCAAGGCTGTTCAGCAGAGTTCAACCGATCCGGACGTCACCGCCGGAGTCGCCCAGTTCTTGAGTCCCGTCGTCATTGAGCTACAGGCTCTGGCGGTTGATGGCAAGCAGGCGCACTGGCATGTTCGGGGCGCCAACTTCCAGGCCGTTCACGAACTACTCGACGTGGTCGTCGCACACGCTCAGGACTATGCGGACCTCGCCGCAGAGCGCGTCGTCGCGCTCGGGCTTCCCGTTGACGCGCGGATCGCCACCGTCGCAGCGAAGTCAACACTGCCCACCATGACCGCGGGATTCCAGCAGTCCGACCACACCATCGCCGAGGTGATCGCCGGCATCGACGCGGCTCTGGTCACGGTTCGCACCGCGGTCGAAGAACTCGACGACATCGACCAGGTCAGCCAGGACGTCGTCGTCGAGATCGCCCGCGGCCTCGAGAAAGACCGCTGGTTCCTCTTCGCGCACCTGGCTGCGAAGTAACCGCAACTCAGCTGCGGTACGTCCATTCCCCCGCGACCATGGTCGCGAAGACCGGCATGCTCCGAAGGTGCTCGCCGATCGTCGTGAGAGGATCGTGCTCCGTCACCACCAGGTCTGCAGGGCTCCCGGCCCCGATGTCGCTTGCGCCGCCCCATGAGCCGCGCAGCGCAGCCTCGATGGGAAGTGCTTGCTCTGCATGCCACGGCTCGCGTCCGTCTCGGCTGCGCGACACCGCCGCCGAGATGGTGATCCAGGGGTCGAGCGGGGCCACCGGGGCGTCGGAGCCGAGCGCAAGCTCCGCGCCCGCCTTCCACAACGCGCGGTAGGCATAGGCCCGGCCAGTACGGCCCGCCCAATAGTGATCAGCAACATCACGGTCATCCATGGCGTGCTCGGGCTGCACACTCGCGCGCACCCCCAGTGCGGCGAACCGCGGCAGGTCGGCGGCGACGACGAGTTGCGCGTGCTCGATGCTGCCGCCCCTTCCGCGATCGGCGCCGGGCAGCGGGCCCAGCGCCTCGAAAGTGTCGAGCGCGAGAGTGGTGGCGCGATCGCCGATGGCATGGATGGCGGGCACAAAACCCTGAGCCAGTGCGGCGCGCGCGAGGCCGAGCAGCTCGTCGGCGGCGTGGATCGCGAGGCCAGCGGCATCCCGACCCGTCAACGTCGGGTAGTCGTCGTAGCACCAGGCTGTCCGCGTGTTGAGCGAGCCATCGGTGAAGAGCTTGAAGGGGCCGCCGACGAGCAGGCCCGCCGAGTTCGGCACTTCCTCGCCCGTGCGAATGCCGGCCGCCGCCGCGCCGTCAATGTCGTCAGGGTAAACACCGGCCCGCACCCGCAAGCCGCGGAATCCCGAGGCGAAGCGCCGCTGCCACGAGGTGACTGCCCCGCGCATCTCGAGGTCGACGATGCCGACCACTCCGCGCGAGGCTGCGGTCACTGCCGCCTCGATCGCCCAGGCGTCGAGCTGCCCTTCTGGCACTGCGCTGAGGCGAACCGTCAGGTCGAAGGCCGCGTGCTCGCGGAGCAACCAGTCGGACTCTGCCAGCCCAAACATTCTGACCGTCGCGCGATTCGCCCACAGACAATGCGCGTCGCCGCTGACCAGGGCGACCGGAATGTCACCGAACTCGAGCAGCTCCGCCGTCGGCAGGTCGGGCCACAGCCCGTCGCGGAACCCCTGGCCGATCAGCACTGCACCGGGTTGCGGAGGATGCCGCAGCACTTCGTCACGCACCAGAGCCGCGGCTTCTGCCGCCGAGCCCGCGTTGCTGACGTCGAATCGACGCGAGGTGAGTGCCCACTGCCCAAAGTGCACGTGGGAATCCCAGAGCCCAGGCTGAACCCAGCGGCCCTCAAGGTCAAGTTCTTGGTGATGGAGCGTGTCGAAATCGGGTCTCGATGCGCCGACGTCGCCGGCACTCGGCGTGAGCCAGGTCACGACACCGTTGTCGACCTGCAGGTCGACGACGTCGCCGTCGAGTAACCGCGCGTTACGCAGCAGCGTGCTCATGCCGGCGGTTCGATACGGTCCATCTCATCGGCGAGAAGCGGTTGGGCGTATGGCCCGTTGCCGTGCAACTGCTCACGGATCGTCGCGCGCACCTCTGTCGACTTGTTCTGGCTGAGCTTCAGACGGGCATCCACCCGGGTCACTCGAATGCGCAGCCCGACGGTGCCCTTGGCGACACGGCGCGCAGTGGCCTCGTCTTGATCGAGCGAGACCGGATGCGGCATCCGCCCCTCGAAATGATCGACCAACTTCTCAAGAACCGCGTAGTTTGCTTCCTCCGACAGGATCTCGGGCACCCCGTAGAGATGCGCGGTGACGTGATTCCAGGTCGGGATGAAGTCGTCGTCGTCATACCAAGCGGGCGATACATAGCCGTGCGCACCCTGCACGATGACCAGCATTTCCTGCTGGCCCAGCTCGTGCAGTACTTCGTCTGGCCTGCCGAAGTGCGTGACGATCGAGATGCCGTCAACATCTTCTTCGAGAAGAGTCGGGTAGTGGGAGGCGACCAACCCATTCGACGTGTTCGAGACGTAACTTGCCCACGGGTTATCTCGAATCAGCCGTTTGATCTCGGCCTCATCGGTGGTCGTGTAGTGCGGCGTTTTTCTCATGGCTGATCCCTATGCCTGGTCGACCGGGCACCAGTAGAGCTTGCGACCGCCGAGCTCTTTCATCATGATCGGCGTGCCGCACACCCGACAGGGCTCGCCGGTGCGGTGGTAGACCCAGTGCCGGTCAGCGCGGGATGCCAGGGCGCGCTGGTAGTCGTCGTCGGAGAGGTCGTCCATCGTCAACATCTGACCGGTGGCGACGCCGACGTTGAGCAGCTTCACCCAGTCGCGCCAGAGGTCGCGTACGACCTCTTCGCGCACCGCCTTGCCGGGGGTGAAGGGATTCTGCCGCGCGCGGAACAGCAGCTCGGCGCGGTACACGTTGCCGATGCCACTCACCACCGCCTGATCCATCAGCAGCAGCGCAATCGGGGTCGGTTTCTTGCGCACGACGGCGACGAACCGCTCTTCACCTATCTCGGGGTCGCCGACCAGTGGGTCGGGGCCGAGCTTGGCGATCGAGGCATCCACCTGCTCGGCGGTCTGCACCTCGCACGCGGTCGGACCGCGCAAATCGGCCACCGCGGTCTCGGTCAGCAGCCGCACCCGCACCGCCCCGATCGGCT
>JBDUBG010000184.1:0-1988 GCA_040004215.1 Pseudolysinimonas sp.
GGGAGCAAGACGGCTCGCTCACCTTCCGTCGCAGCTGCGCCCACGGCATCTGCGGTTCAGACGCGATGCGGATCAACGGCCGCAACCGGCTGGCCTGCAAGACCCTGATCAAGGATCTCGACATCAGCCAGCCGATCTACGTCGAGGCGATCAAGGGGCTTCCGCTCGAGAAGGACCTCATCGTCGACATGGAGCCGTTCTTCGAGTCGTACCGCGCGATCCAGCCCTTCCTGATCGCGAACGACAAGCCCGACAAGGAGCGCATCCAGTCGGTCGCGCAGCGGGCCGTGTTCGACGACACGACCAAGTGCATCTTGTGCGCCGCGTGCACCTCGAGCTGCCCGGTGTTCTGGACAGACGGACAGTACTTCGGGCCCGCCGCGATCGTGAACGCACACCGCTTCATCTTCGACAGCCGCGACGAGGGCGCCGCCGTGCGCCTCGACATCCTGAACGACAAAGAGGGAGTGTGGCGGTGCCGCACCACCTTCAACTGCACCGAGGCATGCCCGCGCGGCATCGAGGTCACGAAGGCGATCTCAGAGGTCAAGCAGGCGATCCTTCGGGGCGGTCCCGACCTGCCGGCCCAAGACCTGGGACTCGTAGCCGTCTCGGCCTAGCGCACGAACGTTTCGAAAAACCGAAGGCCGCCAGAACTCGTTGAGTTGGGCGGCCTTCGTGTTTTTTTGAGAGTCGCATTCCGAGCGCAAACGGTGCGACGGATCTGTGTACGGTCGGTGCCCGCTTCGGCTGGGATCTCAGCGGGCACCGACCTTGTCCGCTCTCGCTGGGACGTCGGAGAGCGGAGCTTGGGTGAAGTTGCCTTCACCAGAAGAGACGGCAAGGTGCCAGAACTATGACGCGGAACGGAAAAGAAACTTTTGCCTAATTGAGCAGGCTGATGTTCAGGCCCAGCGAGTTCACGCTGAGCGACAGCGGTTTGGTCAAGCCGAGAGCTCCGAGGAGGCCACCCAGCAAACTCGCCGTCTGGTGGATCGCGCCCGTCGAGGTGCCCTGCGGCAAGCCGCTGATGTTGATCGCCCAGCTGCCGTTTGACGCGACCACCGTCGTGTAGACGGCTCCGGCCACCTGGGCCGAGACGGTGGCGCCGGGTGTCCCGGACCCAGCGAGGTGAAGATCCACGGTTGTAGCAACGACCGGAGCGCCCCCGGTGACTGGTGCGAGAATCGGGGCGGTCACACCGTTGACTACCCCGGTGACACCTCCCACGACGCTGTTCACTGCATCGCCCACGCCGTCGACTGTGGTGCCGACCGTCGCGCCAACACCGCCGAGCACCGAGGTGTCTGCCGGGTTGGTAGGCGCAGCGCCGGGCGCCGCCGACGGAGTCGGCGCGACATCCACAGCGCTGTTGACCCCCGCGTCCGACGCGGTCTGGCTTGTCGACGGCGCGGGAAGGGCCAGCGGCGATCCGGGCGCTGACACGCCCAGTGCGACACTGCCACCGAGCACCGCGATGATGGCGAGGCTTCCGACCAGGGCTCCGGCGCCGCTCGAGGCGCCGAGCGAGAGTCCGCCGAGTACGGGGGCGGCAAGCACGCCTCCAGTGGCGACCGCGTGCACCGCGGCGGGAAGGGCAGGGATGACCTCGGCGGCCATGGCAGCAGTGGGATGCGCGAGCGACGCCAGCAGCGCTCCGCCTGCAACACCCCCGAGCAGCAACGGCACCATGATGAGCGCCAAGCGCGAGCCCACCTCGTCGACCTCTTCAGAGATCACGGCGCACTTGGTGCAGTCGAGCAGGTGTAGTTCGACGCGGTCCTTCTCGCGTGCGGTGAGACCGTGACGGGCTCGGTCACCGAGCCGGGACATCGTCCACTGGCACTCAACAGAGGTGCCAGCGTTCGAGATGTGGGCCTGCAGCCAGGCGGTGCGGAGTCCTTCACGCGCGCGATACGACAGCGCGGCGACACCGTTGGCGGTGAGACCCATCAGCGGGGCGACCTCGTGCGGATCCATCCCCTCGA
>JBDUBG010000025.1:0-6594 GCA_040004215.1 Pseudolysinimonas sp.
CCTCCACGGCGTTCTGCTCGTCCAAGTCGCCGCAGTCGTCGCCGATCGACTCGACTTCGATCGGGTCGTCGAAGGCGATCAGACGCAGCGCGCCGTCTTCGAGGCGGAAGCTGTGCACCGAACCGTTGGTGATCATGCCGTGGCTTGCCGCGGGCTCGACCGCGCTGAGCACCGCCCGGATCGCACCGCCGTGGCTGACGATCAGCAGCGCCTCACCGGGGTGATGCGCCGCCAGATCCATCAGGGCCGGAATAACACGCGCGCCCACCTGCTCGCGCGACTCCCGCCCGGGCACGACCGTGCCGCGCGGGTAGAGCGTCTCGATCTGCTGCCAGTCGAGCCCCTCCGCCTGGCCGTAGTTGCGTTCGATGAGGGCATCGACGAGCGTAGGTTCGCCGAGTCCGACTTCGGTGGCGATGATCGAGGCGGTATCGCGGGCGCGCGAGAGTGGGCTCGAGTAGATGCCGTCCCAGCGACGTCGGGTCAGCAGCATCCCGGTCGCGCGTGCTTGAGCTCGCCCGGTGTCGTTCAACGGGATGTCGGTCAGCCCCTGGATGCGACGCTGCCGGTTCCAGTCGGTTTCGCCGTGGCGCACCAGATAGAGATCGGTCATCGCGCCTCCTCGACAGGGACTCAGCCGAGGCGATCGCGCAGGGCGGCGAGCACCTCTGAGGTTCCTGCATCGATCTTAAGGCTCGCGCGCGGATCGCCCTTCGTGACGCCGCGGTTGATAATCACGACCGGCATCTTGCGCTTCGTTGCTTGATCGAGCAGCCGGATGCCGGAGTTGACTGCCAGCGACGATCCGGCGATCACGAGGGCATCCGCCCCCCGCACCAGCGAGCGCGCCTCTTCGAACTTCTCGACCGGCACGAACTCGCCGAAGAACACGACCTCGGGCTTGAGGATGCCGCCGCAGACCGTGCAGCTCGGCACAACCATCCGGGCGGAGTCGGCAACGGTCACGTCGCCATCGGGGTTGAGCACGACTCCGTCGGGTGCATCGAGCCAGGGGTTGTCGCGCGCCATCCGTTCGGCGATGTCTGCCCGAGCGAAGGTCTGGCCGCAGTGCAGGCAGCGAACCCGATCCATCGAGCCGTGGATGTCGACTACGCGTCGGGAGCCGGCCCGCAGGTGCAGTCCGTCGACGTTCTGCGTGACGATTCCGTTGACCACTCCGGCGAGTTCGAGCTCAGCAAGAGCGCGATGGCCAGCATTCGGCTCCGCCGCCGAGAAGTGCCTCCAGCCGAGATGGCTGCCCGCCCAGTAGCGGCGACGGCCGTTCTCGTCAGCGAGAAAATGGTCGAAGGTCATCGGCGTGCGAACCGGCGCGCCCTCGCCGCGATAGTCAGGGATGCCAGAGTCGGTGCTGACCCCGGCGCCGGTGAGCACGACAACGGTGCGGTCGTGGAGCAGCTCGACAGCTTGCTGCACCAGTGGCTCCAGGCGCGCCTCAAGTACCGTGCTTGCCGGGGCGTTGCCCGATAGTGCGGTCACCGCGCCTCCTCCACTGTCGCAAGAGTAAACAACGCAGTTTTCCGATATGTTTCCGACGGCTGGCAGAAAGGAGGCGCCGCAGTGCACATCGTGCCGATTTCCGACCGCGCAGATCCGCAGTTGCGTGACTTCATCGGCCTCACTGACGTCGCGCTTCGTCGGGTCTCAGAGCCAGCAGACGGCCTCTACATCGCCGAATCCACCAAGGTCATCGAGCGCGCGCTGGCCGCGGGGCACCGGCCGCGCTCCGTGCTCCTGCAGCAGAAGTGGCTTGATGAGCTGTCGCCGCTGCTCGCTGACTTCGATATCCCGGTGTTCCTCGCCTCGCAGGAGGTGCTCGAGCAGATCACCGGCTTCGTGATGCACCGCGGAGCGCTGGCCTCGATGCACCGCCCGATGTTGCCAGACCCCGCCGAACTCTTGGGCAGCGCCCGGCGGGTGGTAGTGCTCGAAGACATCGTCGATCACACCAACGTGGGGGCCATCTTCCGCGCCGTCGCCGGGTTGGGCGCCGACGCGGTACTGGTCACCCCGCGCTGCGCCGATCCGCTCTACCGCCGCTCGGTGCGTGTCAGCATGGGGGCGGTGCTGCAGGTCCCGTGGACTCGCTTGGCCGAGTGGCCGGATGCCGCGACCCAGCTCCACGACGCCGGCTTCACCATCGCGGCGCTCGCCCTTGATGAAGGCGCGGTGACGCTCGATGCCTTCGCCGCGGATCCCCCGGAGCGGGTAGCCCTGCTGCTTGGCACCGAGGGCGACGGGCTGTCACGTGGAGCGCTCGACGGCTCAGACGTCGTGGTGACCATCCCGATGTCACGCAATGTGGACTCGCTGAATGTCGCCGCCGCCTCGGCCGTGGCTCTCTGGGCTCTCAGGATCTAGCCCGTACGATTTCGGGATGCCCCTCACGCGACAGCAGATCTATGGCCGTCGCCGCATCGCTGTGTTCGGCACTCTCGGGATCATCCTGGCCGTCGCGTTCTACTTGCCGATGACCCTGCTTGCGCCACTGAATGTGGCTGACCCGGTCATCCCGAAGCATGCTGTGCTGCCGGGGGCGGCTGCGGCTCCTGCCTTCCCGAGCTACGGCGGCAGCGCGATCGGCGCCGTTGGTTTCGACGGCGTGCTCGCTCAGGCCGGGTCAACATCACCGTTGCCGATGGCAAGCATTACCAAGTTGGTGACGGCCCTGGTCGTGCTGCAGGCCAAGCCGCTCGCCGTCGGCGAAGAGGGACCGAAAGTCACCATGACGGCGGCCGATGTCGCCTTTTATCACCACTATTTGTCTCTCGACGGCACGGTAGCTCCCGTGAAGCCCGGTCTCGTTTTCACCGAGCACGAACTGCTCGAACTCTCGCTGGTGCATTCGGCAAACAACTACGCCGCCACCCTGGCAGTTTGGGCGTTCGGATCAATGGATGCCTACGTCACCGCCGCACGAGCATGGGTCGCGTCGCACAAGCTGAGCAGCATGACGATTGTTGATCCCACGGGAATTGATCCGGCGGATGTCGCCAACACCGCTGACCTCGTCCAGCTGGGCAAGCTCGCCCTGGCTCATCCGGTGCTGGTCCCGATTGTCGCCTCAAAATCCGTCACCATTCACGACGTCGGCACCCTGACGAATACGAACACCTTGCTCGGATCGAGTGGCATCGACGGAATCAAGACCGGAACACTCAACGGCGCAGGATCCAACCTGCTGTTCGCGGCCGATCACACGGTCGGATCCGCCACCGTCAGCATCGTGGGCGTCGTATTGGGCGGCAGGACCCACTCCGTTGTGGATAGTGACATCCGGTCGCTGTTGACGGGTGTACTGGCCGGATTCCATCAGCTCGAGTTGGCGAAGAAGGGCGACGTTTTCGCCAGCTATACCACCGAGTGGGGACAGACGCTGTCGGCCGTCGCTCAGAAGAGTGCGAGCCTCGTCACCTGGGGCGATGCGGCGGTGACCAGCTCGATCACGGCGGCGCCCGTCTCCACCGGAGCGAAGGGCCACGTGGTGGGAACTGTCACCTTCACCTCTGGGAGTCATGTCGTCTCGGTCCCGCTCGGGCTGTCGGCGAGAGTCGTCGATCCGGGGCCGGGATGGCGACTGTCGCATCCCGGTCTCATCGTCGGCACTCCCTAGCCTTCGCGCGCTCCACCCGGGGTCGGTCGCTTCGCCGAGATGCCGTCGCCAGAGCTCTGCTTGCGGAGCCGCCGCAGAATCCACGGTCCGAAGTATGACCGCGCCCACACGATGTCGTCTCGGCGTGCACCCCGCCAGGAGACCTTCGGCAGGGGCTCTGGCTGGTACGGCTCCAGGTCGTTCGCGACGTTGAGCGATGAGAGGACCATCCGCGCGACGGTGTGATGGCCAACGGGCGAGAGGTGCAGGCGATCTGGCGCCCACATCCGCGGATCGCTCAACTCGCGCAGCGCCCACATGTCCGCAACCACCGCGTCGTGGCGCTGGGCGATTGCGCGCAGGTTCTCGTTATAGATGGCGACCTTGCCCCGGATGCGGCTCAGCACCGGCGTCGCTCCGACATCCGGGCCGTTAAACATCACCACGGTGGCACCTGCAGCGGTGAGCCGCGCGAGACCGGTCTCGAAACGGCTTGCCACGTCGTCGGGATCGGTGCCAGGGCGCAGGATGTCGTTTCCGCCGGCCGAGAACGTCACCAGGTCAGGAGTGAGCTCGAGTGCCGACTCGATCTGCTCATCGAGAATCTGATCCAGCAGCCGCCCACGGATCGCCAGGTTCGCATACGCGAAGCCATCGCTCTGATCGCTGAGCACCTCCGCCACGCGATCAGCCCACCCGCGGTGACCACCGGGGGAGCGCGGCTCCGGATCGCCGATTCCCTCGGTGAAGGAGTCGCCGATCGCGACATAGCGCGACCACGGATGCTGCGGGGTCATGATTCCAGTCTGCAACACTCTGAAACGCCGCACCGTGTCAAGGGGGCGCGGTGAGCCGGATGCTCTGGAACACTGGGGGCGTCCCGAAAGTCGGGATGCAACACGCACCTGATTGGAACAGCACTCATGGGCTTTTTCAGCTTCCTCATCCTGGGCATCCTCGCTGGCATCATCGCGCGGCTGATCATCCCCGGCAGGCAGAAGGGCGGGTGGCTTCTGACGATCATCCTCGGCATCGTTGGCGCCATGCTCGGCGGCTGGATCGCCGGCTTTTTTGTGGCCGACGCCTACTCCGCATTCTTCTCACTTGCCGCATGGATCGCCGCGATCGTGGGCGCCCTCATCGTGACGCTGATCTTCAACGCACTGTTCAATCGACGCCGTCGGGCATAGTCGAACTGCAGTGCGAAGGGGCCTCGACGAGAGTCGGGGCCCCTCGTCGTGGGTGGGTGAGACCATAGGCCGGTGAGGGCGAGGCGATGAGCAAGCAAGACGGAAGTGGCCGCCTCGTCACGCCAGAACCGATCGCCGACCTGACCGCAACCATGCTGCATGTCGACATGGATGCCTTTTTCGCTTCGGTTGAGTTGCTCGAGCGTCCAGAGCTGGTGGGCAAGCCCGTCATCGTCGGGCATCGTTCCGCTCGGTCGGTCGTCACCGCTGCGACCTACGAGGCGCGCAAGTACGGGGTTAACTCGGCGATGCCGATGGCCGTCGCGCTGCGCCGCTGCCCGCAGGCCATTGTGCTCGAGCCTCATTTTGAGCGCTACACGCACTACTCGAAGCAGGTGATGGGGCTGCTGGGCGAGATCACCCCGATGGTCGAGCCGCTCGGCATCGATGAGGCGTTCCTTGACGTGCGGGGAGCGCTCCGATTGCTCGGCACGCCCTGGCAGATCGACACGCGATTGCGGGCCCTGGTGTTCGAGCGCACCGGGCTGCACTGCTCGGTGGGGGCGGCATCCACCAAATATGTGGCAAAGCTCGCCTCTGGGCGGTCGAAGCCCGACGGACTGCTCGTGGTGCCCGCGGCCGACACGATTGGGTTTCTGCACCCGCAGCCGGTGACCGCGCTGTGGGGGGTTGGGGGCAAGTCAGAAGAGCAACTGCAGCGCCTCGGCCTGCGCACGATCGGCGACGTGGCCACCGTGCCTCTCGACACGCTGAAGCGCGCGATCGGACCGGCAAACGCGGTACGTCTGCACGAGCTCGCCTGGGGGCGTGACCCCCGCACGATCGAGCTCAGTCGCGACGAGAAGAGTGTCGGCCACGAGACCACCTTCGAGACCGATGTGACGGATTCCGTCGCCCTGCACCGAGAGCTGCTGCGCTTGTCAGATGCGGTCGGTGCCCGCCTGCGCCGGTCGGGAGTCCAGGCCCGCACCGTGTCGATCAAGTTGCGATTCGAAGACTTCACCACGATCAGTCGGTCACGCACTCTGGGTGAACCGACCGATCTGGGCAAGCGGATCTACGAAGAGGCACGCACGCTCTACGACGCGGCAGCCCAGGGTGGGCGCCCAGTGCGGCTCATCGGCGTGCGTGGCGAAGGGCTCGTCGGAGCGGTCGCCAGCCTCGGTCTCTGGGACGACGATGAGCAGTGGCGCGAGGTCGAAGGAACGGTGGATGCGATCGGCTCACGCTTCGGTGCTGGCGTCGTGCGGCCCGCCGCCCTGCTCGGTGTGGCGCAACGGCGACGAATCAGCGGTGGCGACGACTGAGCTTGGTGGTCGAGTTGCGCCCGGGGCGTGTCTCGAGATCCGGGTGGCGCTGAAACCGGGTCTCGATACGCCGCTTCGCGGCTACTCGACCACCAAGAGGGAAGGTCGCGGCTACTCGACCACCAAGAGGGAAGGTCGCGGCTACTCGACTACCGAGAGGGAAGTACGGTGGAGCAAGTGAGTGAGACGTCGACCGGAGGAGCGCCATTCCGCGCGACCTCGGCCGCAGAGCACCTCTCGCCCTCCTTTCCGGAGCGGGCGCCCCGCGGAACAGCAGACAAGCTGCGTGCTTGGCAGCAAGAGGCGCTCGACCGCTACTTCGAGGGTGAGCATCGCGATTTTCTGGTCAGCGCGACGCCCGGCGCGGGCAAGACGGCGTTCGCCCTGCGACTGGCAAGCGAGTTGCTCAAACGCCGCGTGGTTGATCGGGTGACCGTTGTGGCGCCCACCGAGCACCTTAAGACGC
>JBDUBG010000224.1:0-1987 GCA_040004215.1 Pseudolysinimonas sp.
AGCGGGCCGAAGCGCGCCACCACATCCTGCGCATCGAGCGCCGCGAACTCGCCAAGAGTGCGGATGCCGAGCCGGGGGAGCAGCCCCGCCAGCTCTGGTTGCTCGAGCAGGCTCACCGGTAGCGGAGCGAGGAAGGCTGCGGTGTCAGCGTTGGGGATGATCGTGACCCGCTCACGCCCAGCCGCCGTTCCCCCCGTCCAACGGGCCGCCCGCTCCGCCGCGAATAGCCCCGCCGCGATTCCCACCCTGGCCTGACCGACACCGAGTTCGGCGACGATCCCCAGCACGGTGGCGGCCGCCGCCTGCTCGCCGCCGTAATACCGGGCCGGCCCCCGCGCGCGCACCGCTACCGTTCCCGGTCGAAGTGGATGCAGCCCCGGAAGCGCTTGCTCGAGCGCGGCCAGCACGGGCTCGAAGGCCCGTGCGTCGAGGGCCGGGTCGTACCGCAGCACGTGGAGTCGGGGGCACCGAGACTGCGCCTCCCGAATCCGCTGCCCGCGTACCACCCCCTCGGCCCGAGCGGGCGCTGAGCACGCGAAAACGAGCCCCTTGTCGACGAGGGCGAGAGGGGCGTCATCCGAAACCCGGTTGGTGCGAGCGTGCGCCAGCACCGGCCAATCGGGAGCCCACAGCACGAGCAACCGCGGCGGCGCGGCACCCGCTGTCACGCCGGCAATGTCCATGACCTATATTCGAACACATGTTCGAGTGTGTCAACCCACGATCTGCGGTGATGTGACGAAATCGCACAGTGCTCAATGGCGGAACTGCGCGATCTCGTCACATCGAGAATGTGGGCGCGCGAGTAGCGTTTCACGCATGACCGAACTCCGCGAGCTGCTGTTCGGTGACGTGCCGATCGAAGACTGGGCCGGCACGTCGAAAGCCGCCCCGTGGAAACACTTTCAGGATGCCGAGCACGCCATGGCGCACGCTGACGTTCCCGCCGCCGAGGCAGCCCTGCACGCCGTGCTCGACACCCCCAAGCTGGAGTCGCGCCAGTACCTGCAAGCCTGGAGTTGCCTGCGCCAGCTCGACCGTGACGCACTGACCGGCCTGCCACAGCACCTCTTCGGAGTCGTGCTCGACGTGCCGCTCGAGCAGGGCTACGACACCCTCGCCGCCTACGACGACCACACCGCGCTCTACCTCAATCAAGCCGGGGGAGTGATCGTCTGGGACACCACAGAACCCGCGATGGATGCCCGCATCGACGCCCTGCTCGCCGCAGCCCGTCCACTCCTCGCGACGGTGGGCGTCTGGGAAAGCGCGCGCCCTCCACTCACCGCCGACAGTGCCCGGATCAGCCTGCTCACCGCGGAGGGCTTGCACTTCACCGAGGGCGCATTCGACCGACTTGCCCACGACTCGCACACCGCGCCGATCATCACCACGGGAACCGCCCTGATGTCGGAGCTCATCGACCGATCGCACGGCAGGTAGCCGTACCCCCAGAACACGGCTGGGGGACAACAAGAACGCGATGAAATCAGCGATTTCGACCGGCGAGGCCCCCAAACGAGCGCTGCCCGTACCCCGGTCCGCCAACCTAGCCTGATGGCATGTCGATTCCGAGCGCTTTCGCGACGGCCCTTGCCGTTGCCCTGTTGCTGGGCGGCTGCGCGCCATCGTCGACTCCGACGACCCACCCCGGAACACCGCGTCCAACGGTCTCGCACCCCGCCTTCATGGCGATCGTCCAAAGCGATATCGATCGCTTGCCCAATGGCGTTGCCGACGCCATCCAGATCGCGCCAGACAGCACCCGCTTTCAGGGAACGTGGGACGCCCGCCAGGTCTTCCTCGCCGTGAAGGGTGCCGACTCCGTCTGCCTGGTGACCGGCCTGACCGGCGACGATAGCAGTTGGAAAGCAGGATGCGGCGACGGCAACGGTGTCGTCACCGACGAGTTGCCCGACGGTGCCACCGTGAAATACCTGCCGATTGTCACATCAGCCGCCCCAGAGGGCTGGACACGGCTCTCGGA
>JBDUBG010000362.1:0-6587 GCA_040004215.1 Pseudolysinimonas sp.
CCCTAGTTGGATGACACCCCCGATCTCGAAGCGACCGCCCGCATTGCGCGCGACCTGATCCGGTTCGAGACGGTCAACTGGGGCGGAGGAAAGTCAGAGGGCGAGACAGAGGCCGCCCAGTACGTCGAGGCAGAACTGCAGCGGCTGGGACTGACGCCGCAGTTATTCGAAGCGGCTCCGCGGCGCACTAGCGTGTTGGCGCGAGTGCCCGGCCGAGACCCAGAGCGTCCGGCGCTGGTGGTGCACGGACACCTCGACGTCGTGCCGGCGGTGGCATCTGACTGGACGGTCGATCCATTCGGCGGCGAGATCCGCGATGGCCTGCTCTGGGGCCGCGGCGCGGTCGACATGAAAGACATGGATGCCATGATCCTGACGGCACTCGGCGACCTCCTCGAGGGCGGCGAACAGCCGGCGCGCGAACTGATCGTCACCTTCTTCGCCGACGAAGAGAACGGCGGCGTGTACGGCTCGCACTGGATGGTTGACGAGCATCCCGAACTATTCGCGGGCGCCACAGAGGCAATCAGTGAGGTCGGCGGGTACTCGATCGATCTCGACGGCACGCGCGCGTACCTGCTGCAGACCGGCGAGAAGGCGCTGGTCTGGATCAAGTTGATCGCACACGGCACGGCGGCGCACGGCTCGCGGGTGATCCGCGACAACGCAATCGTCAAGCTCGCCCTCGCCGTCGCCGCGATCGGGCAGGAGGAGTGGCCGCTGCGGCTCACACCCACCACCATCGACCTGCTCGACCGGCTGAAGCTGATTATGGGCATGCCAGACGCCGATCCGGATGCCGTGGTCGAGGCGACCGGCACAGCGGCGGGCTTCCTGCGCGCCACCCTGCGGAACACCAGCAACCCGACCATGCTGACCGCCGGCTACAAGCACAACGTCATCCCCGACCGCGCGGAGGCGCTGGTCGACCTGCGCCCATTTGCTGGGCAAGAGGACGCGGTGCTCTCTCGCATCCGAGAGCTGATCGGACCCGACGTCGAGATCGAGATCATGCACCACGACATCGGCCTCGAACTGCCGTTCGACGGGCCACTGGTCGAGAAGATGATCGCGGCCCTCGACAAGCACGACCCAGGAGCCCCCGTCTTGCCGTACCTGATGAGCGGCGGAACCGACAACAAGGCTCTCGCCAAGTTGGGGATCGACGGCTACGGCTTCGCTCCGCTTCAGCTCACCGGCGACCTGAACTTTCCGGCGATGTTTCATGGCGTTGACGAGCGCGTGCCACTTGACGCGTTGGCATTCGGACGCCGCGTGCTCGCAGACTTCTTGCGCGACTGCTGAGCCCGGCGCCCGAGCTACTCGCGCTGAGAGTACGCGTAACTGCGTACTTTCGACGCTGAGAGTACACATAAGTGCGTACTTTCAGCGGGCGGGGCCGGAGCCGGGCGGGGCCGGAGCCGGGCGGGGCGGGAGCTGGGGCCGGGAGGGAGGCTAGGGGCCGTTCGTGCCCGAACGGTCGTCGCCAGCGCGGCCCTCGCGGCGACGGAGGTAGCGCTCGAACTCTTCGGCGATCGCGTCGCCGCTGGCCTCGGGGGAGTCGACAGTATCGCGCGCCTGCTCGAGCTGCGCGATGTACGCCGCCATGTCATCGTCGTCGCTGGCCAGGGCGTCGATTCCCTCGACCCAAGCTGCAGAATCTTGTTCGAGCGAGCCGCGATCGACCACGAGCTCGACGAACTCTTCGAGCCGCTCAATCAGGGCAAGAGTCGCCTTGGGCGACGGCGCGTTGTGCACGTAATGCGGCACTGAAGCCCAGATCGACACGGTCGGGATCTGGGCGCGCTCCGCGGCGTCCGACAACACCGAAATGATGCCGACCGGCCCCTCGTATGTGCTCTTCTCCAGCTCGTACCGCTCGCGCAGGGCCTCGTTCTCGGTCGTCGCGAAGATCGAGATCGGGCGGGTGTGCGGCACATCGGCGAGCATGGCGCCCAAGAAGACGACACCGTCGATTCCCGCGGCAGCGAGCGCGTCAATCACCTCAGTCGAGAACGTCTTCCAACCGCGGGACGGCTCGGTTCCGAGCAGGACGTGGATGCCCGGTCCGCCGTCTGGCGGCCCCCAGAGCGTCACGCCTGGCCACTCGAGCACGCGGTCGCCGTTCTCGTCAATCGTCGTGCTCGGCCGGTTGAACTGGTAGTCGAAGTAGTCCTCGGGATCCAGGTCGGCCACCGGCACCAGCTCGAGCTGATCGCGCACCGCACGTGCCGCACCGCTCGCGGCTTCGCCCGCGTCGTTCCAGCCCTCAAAGGCGACGACGAGAAGTGAGTTCTCGCCGAATCCGGTTGCGTCCGCCACGTGGTTCCTCTCGCCGGTCGCCCGGCGTCCCGACACAGAACGTGCTCCGCGCCGTCCCTCCAGAATAGGACCCAGCCCTGCCTCCCGCCGGGCGCGCAGCGTTCGCCATCAGCGCAAGGCGCGCGTCCCAGCCTCGTAGACTTGTGCGACGTGACCGACGTGACTGACGACATCCGCCGCCCCGCCGCCGTTCTCTGGGACATGGACGGCACGCTGGTTGACACCGAGGGGTACTGGCTCATTGCCGAAACCGAGCTGGTTCATGCGTGGGGTGGGCAGTGGAGCGTCGAAGACGGCCTCGCGCTGGTCGGGTCATCACTGGTGCGCTCCTCACGCATCATTGCGTCGCGCGGCGTTGAGTTGGAGCCGGACGAGATCGTTCAGCTGTTGACCGACCGTGTTCTGGATCAGCTCAAGGACGATGTGCCATGGCGTCCGGGTGCTCGTGACCTGCTCACCGCGCTGCACGTGGCCAAGGTGCCGACAGCCCTCGTTACGATGTCGATCCGGCGGATGGCGGATCATGTCGCAGCTGCTGCTGGCTTCCCCGCCTTCGACGTGGTGATCGCGGGCGATGAGGTGATCAACGGAAAGCCAGACCCCGAGCCATATTTGCGCGCCACCCAAGCGCTCGGGGTCGACCCCAGCGACTGCATCGCCGTCGAAGATTCTGAGTTCGGCGTCGCCTCGGCGGTCGCAAGCGGAGCCACGACGCTGGCGGTTCCGCTGCACGTGCCGCTGCCGCCGAGTCCGTCATACACACTCTGGGATTCGCTCGAGGGGCGCACGCTCGACGACCTCTTCGCCCTGCGCCGGGTGTCGCGATGAGTGCGCCAAGACCGCGCCACTCCGGCCCCTTCGCAGCGGGCGACCGGGTGCAGCTCACCGGACCGCGCGGGCGCCTCAATACGGTCACCTTGCAGGCGGGCGGCGAGTTTCATACGCACCGCGGCGTCGTGAAGCACGACACGATCATCGGACAGCCGGATGGCACGGTCGTCACAGCGACCAATGGCGACGCCTACCTGGCATTGCGCCCGCTGCTCAGCGACTTCGTGATGTCGATGCCGCGCGGTGCCGCGATCGTTTACCCGAAGGATGCTGCCCAGATCGGCGCCCTCGCTGACGTGTTCCCGGGCGCGACGGTGGTGGAGGCTGGCGTCGGATCCGGTGCCCTCTCGCTCTGGCTGCTGCGCGCTGTCGGCCAGGAGGGTCGCCTGCTGTCGTATGAACGCCGCGAGGAGTTCGCGACGGTGGCCCGCGCCAACGTCGCCGCCTTCCTCGGCGCCGAGCCGGCCAACTGGAGTGTCACGATCGGCGATCTCTCTGAGGTGCTGCCGACGACCACGCAGCCCGGCACCGTCGACCGGGTGGTGCTCGACATGCTTGCTCCGTGGGAGTGCCTGGATGCGGCATCCACCGCCCTGACTCCCGGCGGTGTGCTGCTCTGCTACGTCGCGACGGTCACCCAGCTGTCGCGGGTTGCCGAGGCGATCCGCGCAACCGGTAACTTCACCGACCCTGACGCCAGCGAGACGATCGTGCGGGGCTGGCACGTCGAGGGCCTCGCCGTACGCCCAGATCATCGGATGGTCGGCCACACGGGCTTCTTGATCACGGCACGGCGACTCGCACCCGGTACCGTGCTTGCTGGCCCCATTCGTCGCGCCTCGAAGACCGAATACGGCGACGAAGACGTCGAGCTCTGGACTCCTGGTGCCCTCGGCGACGCCGTCAAGAGCGACAAGCGGGTCCGGCGCGTTGTACGTGATGCTCGGGCACTGGCGGCAGGAACCGGAATCGAATTGACCGACGACTCCGCGGCAGACCCTCCCAGCTAGGGCCACGCAATCTGCCAGTAGAGTTGTCCCGCTCGTTCGTGCGCCGTGCCCCACCCGGCGAGATCTTGGAAGAAGGCCCCGTGCGCAAGACACCCGCGCTCCTCTCAGCCGTCGCAGTCGCCGCCGTAGTCGTCGCCTCCCTCGCGGGTTGCTCGTCGAGCACCTCGGCCAGCTGCACGCCGAGCTACGCATCCGGCTCTGTGTCGAACCTGGTGAAGACAACGGCCACAAGCGCGAGCTTCCCGACCCCACTGGTCGCGAAGACGAGCCAGGTGTCAGTGAGTAAGGCGGGCACGGGCAGCCCGATCCAGAGCGGCGACCAGGTCGACTACACCTTCGACATCTACAACGGGGCGACCGGCGAGAAGATCGGCGCCGCAACTGACCCCCAGCGCGCGGGCGCCGGCACCAACCCGAAGCCCACGTCGATCACCAAGGCTCTGGTCTGCGCGACCTCGGGCGAACGCTTCACCCTGGTCTCAACGGTGAAGCAGGCATTCGGTAAGGGTGCTGGGGGCACGCAGTTCACCGACGACGCCAGCGTCGTCGTCGTTGTCACCGTGAAGGATCACTTTCTCGGCAAGGCGAACGGCATCAACCAGCTTCCGCTCGACGGCATGCCGAATGTGATCACGGCGGTGAACGGCCAGCCGGGGATCGTCATCCAAGAGCTGGACAAGCCGAAGACTCTGCGCATCTCGACCATCAAGGCCGGCTCAGGACCCGCGGTCAAGAAGAACGACACGGTTCACCTGAAGTACAGCGGGTGGACCTGGCCGACCACCTCTCAAAGCAAGCCCACCGTGTGGCCGGGAGGAACGAGCTCAGACGGCAAGGCGACGCCCAGTGGTGACGCGACCTGGACGGCGGATCAAGCCTCCGACATCAAGGTGTCGTCGACCGGGCTTCCGGTTGGCCTCTCCAAGGCCCTGCTCGGCGCGAAGGTCGGATCGCAGGTGCTCGTGGCCATTCCTCCCAAGGATGGTTTCGGCGAAGGGTCGAGTTCATACGGCTTCGCCGCCACCGACACGGTGATCATGGTCATCGACATTCTGGGGATCGCGTAGTCAGCGACACCCGGGGTGCCCACGGTGTCCCTAGGATTCCTAAGGTGTCTACTTCCCCCGTCTCGACGCCATCGGCCGCTTCTCGCGTGCCGGTCGAAGAGCGGCTGTTCAGTCTCGTGCTGGCGCTGCTCGCCACCGAGTCTGGCTTGACGAAGAACGAAATCCTGTCGACCGTGCAGGGCTACCGTCAGAAGTTCAGGGCGGGTGGCGGTGACAACGCCAACCTGGAGCGCCAGTTCGAGCGCGATAAGGATGACATCAGAGATCTCGGGGTTCCGCTCGAAACTGTCGACTCGCCCGGCGACGCTGGCAACAACCAGACGCTGCGGTACCGCATTCCGCGCGGTGCATATGAGTTACCTTCCGATATCAGCTTCTCGAGCGACGAGACGACCCTGCTCAACCTGGCCGCGATGGTCTGGCGCGAAGGCTCACTCTCGGGGGAGTCGCGGCGAGCGTTACTCAAGCTGCGCTCGCTCGGCGTCACGGCTGACGAACCGGTAATCGGCTACGCCCCCCGAGTGCGATTGCGTGACGCGGCGTTCGAGCCGCTCAGTTCTGCCCTCGAGAAGCATCTGATCGTGCGCTTTCTCTATCTGAAGCCGGGAGACGACGTTGCCCGCGAGCGAGAGGTGATCCCGCTGGCTTTGGTGCAGTATCAAGGGCGCTGGCATCTCTCGGCTGAAGAGGTCTCGCCCGCCGGCGTGTCTCCAGACAACGTCAGCGCTGGCGCCCACAAGACCTACCTGCTGCGTCGCATCGTCGGACCGATCCTGCTCGGTAAGTCCGCGCCGATCCGGCCCGGCGACCACGCTGCCGCCGCGCTGCTGGGCCTCGATGGCGTGTGGGAGCGCGGCGTCGCTGAGATCGACGTTGCCTGCGAGTCGGATGCCGCCACCCGACTGACGAACCGGCGCGGTACCGAGCAACTCAGCCCTGCCGCAGGCGAGCCAGGTACGGCCGAGCCGGGCACCGAGGCGCGGCTACGACTGCACTACGTCGACCTCAACATCCTGGCCGACGAGCTGGCCGGTTTCGGGCCAGAGGTGCTGGTGGTGAGCCCGCCAGAACTGCGCGACGCGGTCGTCGCGCGTCTGGAGCGGACGGTGCGCGACCATGGCTGAACGCGCGCAACCGTTACAGGCCCGCGACAAGCTCGCCTTCCTGCTCTCGCTGGTGCCCTGGCTGATGGACCATGACGGTGCGAAGGTCAGTGAGGCCGCCGAGCATTTCGGCATGACTCCGCAGCAGATCCGCGAAGCTGTCGAACTGATCGCGGTGAGCGGCGTGCCCGGCGAGACCGACGCGTACCAACACGGCGACCTCTTCGACATCAACTGGGACGCCTTCGAAGAGC
>JBDUBG010000118.1:0-6581 GCA_040004215.1 Pseudolysinimonas sp.
GCTGGTCGTAGAGCACATCGCCAGCCAGGCGGATCGTCGTGAGCGGGGTGCGCAGCTCATGGGAGACGTCAGAGACGAATCGCTGCTGAAGTCGCGAGAGATCGGCCAACTGGCGGATCTGACCCTGCATGCTGTCTGCCATCCGGTTGAACGAGCGCGCCAAGATCGCGAGTTCATCGTCGCCGCGCACGCGCAACCGCTCTTCGAGATGGCCCGCCGCCAACTTTTCACTTGTCTCGGCCGCGCGCCGAACCGGCCCGACGATCAGCCGGACGATGAGATAAGCGACCGCGCCGATGAGGAGCACGAGGGCGAGACCACCCAGCACGAGGGTGCGCTGCACGAAGTCGAGGGTCTGCTGCACGTCGCTCAGGTCGTAGACCAGATAGAGCTGGTAGTCGCCCGCCGTGGGTACCTCAAGCAACGACCCCACGACGATGCCGGGCGATGACTGACCTGTCGACCCGTTCGGGAGCCGGAGCGACTGCCATGACAGCTGGCTTACCCCACCATCGCGCACCGACTTCTCGAGAACCGCGCTGAGCGGCAGCGCCTCGAAACCCTCACTTGCCCGGTTTTCCATCAGCGACGGACCGCTCTGATGTGGCACACGCAGGATCGCGATGAGCGGCTGAGACGACACGGTCGCCCGGATCGCGTTGGTGGCGTTGTCTTCGACCGACTCCAGGTCGGCGGTCTCGCTGAGTTCTGCTGCCTGGGTGAAGACCTGCTGCGCGCCAGTGGTTGCCTTGCTGGCCTCGGTAGTGATCTGACTGAGTCGCTGCTCGAACAGATTCGAGCTCACGCTCGTCGAGATGTAGGCACCGATCACCGTGATCGCGATGGCCGAAAGGAGCACCGTGATCGCGACGGTCCGGATGCGAAGCGAACCGCCCCACACCCGCGCCAGGCGGCGCGGCCAGTCACGCCAGTTCCGCCAGTCCACGCGCATGGAAGGAACCTACGTCACGGCCCCTGCGCGATAGCCCACACCGCGCACGGTCGTGACGATGCGCGGGTTGTCGGGATCGTGCTCGACCTTGGCGCGCAGGCGCTGCACGTGCACGTTGACCAGTCGGGTGTCTGCCTTGTAGTGGTAGCCCCAGACCTGCTCGAGCAGCATCTCGCGGGTGAACACCTGCTGCGGCTTGGCGGCAAGTGCCAGCAACAACTCGAACTCGAGCGGAGTCAGGTTGATGCGACCTTCGCCACGACGCACTTCGTGACCAGCGACGTCGATCACCAGATCGCCGATGCCAATCGCGTCGCTCGACATGGGCAGGGTCGGACGCAGCCGGGCTCGAATGCGCGCCACCAGCTCTTTGGGGTTGAAGGGCTTGACCACGTAGTCGTCCGCGCCGCTCTCGAGGCCGCGCACGACATCCGACGCATCGCTCTTCGCGGTCAGCATGATGATCGGCACGCCGCTCTCGGCGCGGATGTGGGCGCACACCTCGATGCCGTTCATGCCGGGCAGCATGAGGTCGAGGAGCACGAGGTCTGCTTTGCCGGAACGGAACAGATCGAGGGCGGCCCGGCCCTCGCCAGCGAACTGCGGCTCGAAACCTTCGGCACGCAGAACAATTCCGATCATCTCGGCGATGGCGGGATCGTCATCAACCACCAGGATTCGCGCGTTCATCGTCCTCGTCAGTCCCAGATGCGCCCCTCGGGTCGGGAGCGCCAATGCTTTCGCACCAGAGTAGCCGAGTGTGGAAACATAACTGAGAGTTGCCCGAAACAGCGGCGGCCTGATCGAGGAGGGACGGCCGTGACCGACGACCAGCACTGGCAAGCGCCAGGCAGTCGCGCTGTCCCGCCACCCCAGCCTGTCGCGCCATCCGCGCCGCCTCCACCCCCGACAGCTTCCCCGGGCTACGGCCCTCCCCCCGGCTACCCGCCCCCGCAGCCCGCGCCCGGGTGGACGCCACCCCCGAAGCCCGGTCTGGTGCCACTGCGCCCGATGACGCTCGGCACGATCCTGGGGGCCGCCTTCCAGACCTTGCGGCGCAACCCCTCGGCGACGCTGGCGCCCGCGCTGATTCTTACCGTTGCGGTCGCGGTGATTCAGACGCTCGCGTCTGTGGGATTTCTCTCCAGCTATTTCGGCGCAATCACCAACTTGAGTACCAGCGACTCCCCGAACTCGAGCGAAATCGGCAGCGCGGCCTCAGGACTCATCGGAGTGGTCATTACCTCGCTGCTGACGGGTCTGCTCGGCCTCGTGGTGACAGCCATCGTCGAGGCGGTGGTCACGGTGCAAGTCGCGAGCAGCACGCTGGGTGCTCGGCTGAGACTGGGCGGGCTGTGGCGCCGACTTCGCGGTAGACGCGGCGCGGTGATCGGCTGGGCTGCTCTGAGCGGAGCGGCAGTGCTGCTCTCGATCGGAATCGTCGCTCTCGCGTTGGTCGGCATTGGTCTGACCGGCAGTGCGGGGGTCGGGATCGCCGTGCTGCTCGGCCTGCTGCTCGGGGCGGGATTGCTCGTGGTGTTCATCTGGCTGTGGGTGAAGCTCGGCTTCGTGCCGGTGGCGATCGTGCTCGAGCGCGCGAGCATCCGGCAGAGCATGAAGCGTTCGTGGCGGCTGACGAACGGGGCCTTCTGGCGCACCTTCGGCATCCGGCTGCTGGTGGTCGTCATGATCTATGTCGCGACTTCGATTGTCACGACGCCGATCACCCTGCTGTTCTCGTTGGGCGGCGTCGTCTTGCAGCCGAACGGCAGCCCCTCATCTGCGATGACGGGCACGCTCGTGGTGGGCACGATCGTGTCGCAGGGAGTGACCGCGATTGTCTCGGCGGTCGGTCTGGTGCTGTCAACCTCGACGACCGCCTTGCTCTACCTCGACCAGCGGATGCGCCAAGAGGGCCTCGACCTCGACCTGGCGCGCTTCGTCGAGCGCCGCGCCGCGGGCGAACAGGGCCTCGCGGATCCCTATCTGCCGAAACCTCCCGCGTGATTCCGTTTCTGGCGATCGGCCTGCCGACGGACGTTCCCGTCGATCCCGACGGCCCAGAGGCCCGTCGCTGGTTGCTCGACGAGCTCGCGAAGCCCGCGTACCAATCGGCTCAGCCGAGTTGGTTCGATCAGCTGGTGAAACAGATCGAAGACTGGATCAACTCGCTCATCAACGGCCTGGGCTCGGTGCAGATCCCCGGAGTCGGCAACCTTCTGGGCATCGTGGCGGTCGCGATCGTGGTCGTGCTGCTGGTGGTGGCGTTTCTGGTCTTCGGCCTGCCGCGCCTCAGTAGGCGCAGCTCGGCCGGTGGCGCCCTGTTCGCTGAGCATGACGCCAGAGATGCCGCGACCATGCGCCGAGACGCCGAGCGAGCCGCGGCATCCGGGGACTACACCGAGGCGGTCGCCGAGCTGTTCCGCGCGCTGGCGCGGGGCCTCGACGAGCGAACCCTCGTCTCGACCTTCCCCGGCAGCACCGCGAGCGATCTCGCCACCCGAGCCGGCCGGGTGTTTCCGGATGCCGCGTCGCGCCTCGACGAAGCCGCAGCCTCATTCGACGGCGTCCGTTACTTCGGCGCGACCGGAACACGAGCCCAGTGGGAGCAACTCGCTGCCCTGGAACGCGAACTGCGCACCGCACGAGCACCGGACGAGCTCGACGAATTGCCGAGCGACGAGTTCGCGGGAGCCGCGCGGTGACGTCCACATTGCCGACAGAGGCGCCTGTCGCGGCGCCGGGCGAGGCACCGGACGACATCATCACCTCCTCGCCCGGCGCCGCGCTGCGCCGCCGCGGCGGCTGGATCGCGGTGCTGGTCGCCGTGCTGATCGGCGTGATCGTGATCGTCGTCGTGCGCAGCTCTGGCAGCGCGTCGAATGACCCGCTGTCGCCGACCAACCCCGCGCCGCAGGGGTCGATGGCCGTGGTGCAGGTGCTGGGCCAGCACGGCGTGCATGTCATCCCCACCGATTCCCTCGAGGCGACCCGCAATGCGCTCGCCGGAGTCGACGCGATCGACGCCACCGTGCTGCTGTACGACCCGCAGTCGCTGATGACGCCCGAGCAGCGAGGAGCGGTGCTCTCGCTCGGCGCCGACGTCGTCGCGGTCGAGCCCGACCTGCTCGCGCTGCCCGATCTGGCAGCCGGCGTCGGGGTGACCGGGCGACTCAGCGGCACCTTCTCGGCCGACTGCCCCGTCGGCGCCGTGCAGAAGGCGGGCACAGTGTCGGCCAGCGGACTCGGCTATCGGATCACCGCACAACAAGATGGCGTCAGCGCCGACGAGCGCGCAGCTCGCGACGCGATCACCTGCCTGACGAAGAAGGGCGCATCCGCCCTCGTGCAGCTGCCACGCGGCTCACAAACGCTGACCATCCTTGGCCTCGGCTCTGCCCTGCAAAACGGAACCATTGCGACCAAGGGCAACGCAGCCCTGGCGTTGAACCTTCTGGGCGCCCACCCCACCCTGATCTGGTACGTCTCGAGCTACGCCGATTTGCAGCAGGGTCAGATCCCCACGCTGGCCGACCTCACGCCGGGGTGGGTCACGCCGTTGCTCATCCTGCTGGCGCTGGCCGGAATCGCCGCCGCCGTCTGGCGCGGCCGCCGC
This sequence comes from Pseudolysinimonas sp., assembly GCA_040004215.1. GTDB lineage: Bacteria > Actinomycetota > Actinomycetes > Actinomycetales > Microbacteriaceae > Lysinimonas. The sequence goes on from JBDUBG010000118.1 coordinate 4,569, forward strand.
TTCGGCCCGATCGTGGTCGAGAACCTGCCGGTCGTGGTTCGAGCGAGCGAGACGATGGAAGGGCGTGCCCGGCTGTACTCGCGGGCCACGGCACGACTTCGCGCGCTCGACGCCCTGCGAATCGGGACAGTTGACCGCCTGGCCCGAGCCGTCGGCCTGCCGCGCACGGCGACCGTCGACGAGGTGATCGCTTCGGTGGCAGCGCTGACCGGTCGTGACCGCGGCTCCGTTGCCGGGCTGCTGCTCGACACGGTTCCCTCCGGTGACAGCGAACTGGTCAGCCTCTCTGACGAGTTGCTGACGCTCGAAGCGGATGTGGCGGCGACGCGACCCGCGGCATCCCGATCCGAATCCCCGACCCGCACGGAAACCCAGATCACCCCGGAATCCCCACAGAATGGACAGCATGGCTGACAGCTCCTCACTCCGCGCCTCGTTCACGCAGGTCCGTGCGGAGGTCGGCAAAGCCGTCGTCGGGCAAGACGGCGCCGTCACCGGAATGCTGATCGCGCTGCTGGCGGGTGGCCACGTGCTGCTCGAGGGGGTGCCGGGCGTCGCCAAGACGCTGCTGGTGCGCACTCTGAGTCGGTCACTGAGCCTCGAGACCCGGCGGATCCAGTTCACCCCGGATCTGATGCCCGGCGATATCACCGGTTCGGTTGTATACGACCCGCAGAGTGGCACGTTCGACTTTCGCGAGGGGCCGGTGTTTACCAACATCCTGCTGGCTGATGAAATCAACCGCACGCCTCCGAAGACCCAGTCGGCCCTGCTCGAGGCGATGGAAGAGCGACAGGTCTCTGCCGACGGCGTCACCCGCCCGTTGCCCGTGCCGTTCATGGTTGCCGCGACTCAGAACCCGATCGAGTACGAGGGCACGTACCCGCTGCCCGAGGCCCAACTCGACCGCTTCCTGATGAAGCTCGTGCTCGACCTGCCGGAGCGCGATGCCGAAGTCGAAGTGCTGCGCCGTCATGCAGAGGGCTTCGATCCGCGCGATCTGGCGTCTGCAGGGGTTACCGCGGTGCTTGATGCTGCGACCCTCGCGTCGGCGCAAGCAGACGTGCGCACCGTGACCATCAGCCCGGACGTCATGGCATACGCCGTTGACCTCTCACGCGGCACCCGCCAGAGCCCGTCGGTCAAGCTCGGAGTCAGCCCGCGCGGAACGACAGCGCTGCTCGCCGCCTCGCGTGCGTGGGCGTGGCTGACCGGATCGCCGGGTGTGACGCCCGACCACATCCAGACGATGGCGCTGCCGGTGCTGCGCCACCGCATCCAGTTGCGGCCGGAGGCAGAGCTCGAGGGTGTCTCGCCCGACGCAGTGCTGCGCTCGATCCTGCAGCAGGTGCAGGTGCCGATCTAGTGACGCACTCGTGATGAGGGGCTTCTCGTGACGGTTTCTGGGTGGTTCGTCGCGCTGCTCGTCCTGGGCGCGGTGCCCGTCATCGCGTTCGACGGGCTGCCCGGGCTGTTCGGCTGGCTCGCGGTCGTCGCGGTGCTGACCGCGATCGACCTCGGCATCGCCGGCTCGCCGCGCGGGCTGCGGTTCTCACGGACCACCCCAGCGCGCGTGCGACTCGGCGAGACCGTCGACAGCTCGCTGCTCGTGACCAACGCCGGACGGCGGCGCGTGCGCGGCGTGCTTCGCGATGCCTGGCAGCCCTCGGCCGGCGCCGGACCGACCCGGCAGCCCGTGCTGCTGCCACCACGGGAACGCCGGGCGTTTCGGGTGACCCTGACTCCGGTGCGGCGCGGCGAGCGACGCGCTGCCCACGTCACGGTGCGCTCGTATGGGCCGCTGCGGCTCGCGGCTCGGCAGGCCAGCATCCGGGTGCCAGGGTCGATCCGAGTGCTCCCACCCTTCAACTCCCGCAAGCACCTGCCCTCTCGGCTCGCCCGCCTGCGCGAGTTGGACGGGCAGACCAGCGTGATGGTGCGCGGGCCCGGCACCGAGTTCGACAGCCTGCGCGAGTACGTGCGCGGCGACGACGTGCGCTCGATCGACTGGCG
>JBDUBG010000470.1:0-1980 GCA_040004215.1 Pseudolysinimonas sp.
GTACGCGAAGTCTTCGAGCGGGGCAAAACCCACGCGAAGGCCCGAGATCCGGGTCGGGTCGTATGCCACGATGCCGACCCCCACCAACACATTGTCGAAGACCGCGGTGAGAATCACCAACGGGATCGCGGCGAGCCCGACGGCGCGCCAGCTGGGAGCGCGACGCGAGAGGATCGCGGCGAACGCAACCAGGGCGACAACGGCCAGGAACGCGAGATTGAGGAGCCAGTACGTCATCGGGTCGGCCCGGTTTCGATACGCCGGCTGTGCCGGCTACCCAACCAGCGGGTGGCGGCGGCGGCAAGGTTCATCGTCAGGTAGCAGAGCAAGGTGAGAAAGAACAGCTCCTCGAGCGGCAGTTCTGGCGCCAGCTGCACCCCGACCAACAGAGCCGGATCCCCGCGGAAGAAGATGCCCAGACCAATGCCAGCGGCATCCCACGTCATGAAGAAGGCAACGCCGACGGCGAGCACGATTGCGGCCCTCAGCGGCGCCTTACGGAAGAACAGCCGGTACCGCAGGTCGAGCACAACCATTCCGGCCAGACCGACCAGCAGGCCAATCAAATAGAGAAAGTTCATTGGCTCGCCTGCAACGGTTCGGGCAGCGGTGCCGCCGAGATGTCGCCGCGCAACCGCTTCACCACGAGCTCAGCGCTGATCAGACACATCGGCAAGCCAATGCCCGGGATGGTCGACGAACCCGCGAAGTAGAGATTCTTGACCTTGGTGCTCACGTTGCCCGCTCGGAAGAATGCGCTCTGCCGCAGGGTGTGGGCCGGCCCCAGGGCACTGCCCTTCCAGGAGTTCAGATGGTCGACAAAGTCCGCCGGGCCGACCGTGCGGCGCACCGTAATGCGATCCGCGAGATCGGGGATGCCCGCCGCCGAGGCGATCTGCGCGATCACCGAGTCGGCGAGGGCCTCGATCGCGTCATCTCCCCCGCGGTCGACCCCGCCGTGCCCAAGCGCCGGATCTGCGGGCAACGGTACGAGCACGAACACGTTCTCTGATCCATCCGGCGCGACCTCGGGGTCAACTCCGCTCGGCTTGCACACGTAGAGCGATGGCGCGTCTGGCACCCGTGGGTGTCTGCCGAAGATCGCATCAAAGTTGCGCTTCCAGTCGGACGAGAAGAACAGGGAGTGGTGCTCCAACTCCGGCAACTCGCCCGAAACGCCGAGGTACAGCAGCAAGGCGCTCGGGCCCGCGACCCTGGCGTCCCAATAGCGCTGCGGGAATGTTTGGTCGGCGTGGTCTGCCAGTAGCACCGTCTCGCTGTGGTGCAGATCTGCCGTCGAGATCACGATGTCGGCGTCGACGAACGAAATCTCGCCATCACCGTCGACGATTTCGACTCCTCGGGCCGCGCCGTGCTCGACAAGAATCTGCCGCACGGTCACCCCCGACCGCAGCTCGACCCCTTCGGCCTCGGCGAGCGACGCGATCGCCGAGATGACGCGGGTGAATCCACCCATCGGATAGAGCACGCCCTCGACCATGTCGAGGTGGCTCATCAGGGAGTACAGGCTCGGTGCGCGGTCGGGCGATGAGCCCAGGAACACAGCCGGATATCCGAGGATCTGCCGCAACCGCCGATCTTTCACGGTGCGGGCCGTCAGCCGCGACAGCGGGGTCAGCAGCAGCGAGCTCAGCTTGCCTCCCTTGCGGATCACGTCGCGCGTGAACACCGGCGAGAGCTTCTCGAAGGTCGAATAGAGAAACTTCTGGATCGCGAGCTGATAGATCTCGGCGGCATCGTCGAGGTACTGCCGCAGCTTGGCACCCGCGCCGCGCTCGACGCTCTCGAACAGCGCGATGTTCTCGTCGGCATCCGCCGCGACGTCGATCGGTGCGTCGTAGCCTTCCCCGAAGACCCGGTAGCCCGGGTCGAGCTGCACGAGCTCGAGCTGCTCGTCGGCCGTTGTGCCGAGCAGTCGGAAGAAGTGATCGAACACCTCGGGCATCAGGTACCACGACG
>JBDUBG010000420.1:0-1976 GCA_040004215.1 Pseudolysinimonas sp.
ACGGGATGAGCGAGCATCCGGTCTTCGTCATCGTGTCGGGATCGCTGCAGCTCGACCCTGTGTCGCGCATCTTCACCGAGGCGCGGGTGCGGCCGACGGTCATTACCCGCGCGGATGCGGCCGGTGCTGCGGCACGCGCCCGGTTCGCGGATGTTGCCGATGTCATCGCGGTCGGCGACGACGAGGTGGATCTGCCCGCCGCCCTTGCCGTGCTGCGGGAGCGCGGGCTGGCCAGACTGCTCAGCGAGGGCGGACCGTCACTGTTCGGCTCGCTGCTTGCTGTCGATGCGGTTGACGAGCTCTGCCTTACGATCGCTCCCCAACTCGACTCGGGCGACGCGGTGCGCATCGCACATGCTGGGGTCGCCGCGACTCGCGGCATGCAGTTGGGCGAGGTGCTGAAGTCAGGCAGCGCACTAATGCTGCGCTATCGGCGCGGCTGAGCTCGGGGCGGCTCAGTAGCTCGCCTCAGGCGTCCCGACGCTTGACCAGGATCGCTCCGATGATGAACGCGACCACGACCCAGCCGAGCAGCACGAGCAACCCCTGCCAGGAGTCGAGGGTGATCGTGTTTACTGCCGATGCCGCCGTCGCTGCCGGGCTGCCTGGGCGGCTCGGAGCGAGCGACTCCGCGACCGCTCCCGGATACGCGTACAGCTTGGCTCCCGCACTGCTCGGCAAGAAGGCGGCAATGTTGGCTGGCCATTCCGCGCGGGTGACCAAGCTGAGCACCTGAAAGATCGTCGGGACGACCAGCACGAGCCCGAGCGCTGCGGCGATTCCGCCGGCGCTGTTGCGGATAATCAGCCCGATCCCAAACGCGAGCAGGCCGATCAGGGCGACGTAGCCCGCACCGCCAACCAGGGCGAGCCAGATTTTTCCATCCCCGAAGTCGGGTGTGATGTTCTTGGCGGGCAGAAGGGGCGCGGTCACGAGAGCTGTTGCCACGAGTGCGACCAGCGAGACGAGGAAGGTGGTGACTCCGAACACCAGTGCCTTGGCGACGACAGCGGGAAGGCGCTTGGGCACCGCGGCAAACGTGGAGCGGATCATCCCGGTGCCGTATTCGCCGGTAATCACCAGTGCGCCCAGGACGGCGCTGACCAACTGGGCGAAACTGATGCCCAGGGTCGAAACGGTCACCCAGGTGCTTTGCTGCACGTCATGCGTCGCCGTGGTGCTGGCGGCGGCGCCGGTCGGAACGGGCAGGGCGCTGGCGATGAGCAGCCCGAGTCCGATCGTCAGCACGACGATGATGACGTAGCACCACAGCGTCGAACGCAGGGTGCGCAGCTTGATCCACTCGGAGCGGAGTTCGCCGCCGAACGAGAGGTTGGGCAGGTGCCCTGCGTTGCGGCGCGCTGTTGTTGTCGTGCTCATGCTGTTGCCGCTCCGCCTGCGTGGTATTCGACTTCGTCTTGGGTGAGCGCCAGGTAGGCGTCTTCGAGCGAGCCGCCGACCGGCGACAGTTCGTGCAGCACGACGCGCTCGTGGGCGGCGAGTTCGCCGATCTGCGGGGCGGCCAGGCCCGCCACCTCGAGCAGGCCCGGCTCGGGGTGGGTAACGGTCGCTCCGGCGCTCGTGAGCAGCGGAGCGAAACGCTCGGCATCCGGGGTGCGCACATGCACAGCTGTTCCGGTTGCCATCGCTTCGATGGTGGCGACCGGGGCGTCGGCGATGACACGCCCGCGGCCGAGCACGATGATGTGGTCGGCGGTCTGAGCCATCTCGGTCATCAGGTGCGACGACAGGAAGATGGTGCGGCCTTGGCTCGCGAGGTGGCGGGTCAGTTCGCGGACCCAGATGACGCCCTCGGGGTCGAGGCCGTTGACCGGCTCGTCGAGGATCAGAATCGACGGGTCGCCGAGCAGGGCGACCGCGATTCCGAGACGTTGCCCCATGCCGAGCGAGAAGCCGCCAACGCGACGGCGGGCCACCGATTCGAGGCCGGTGAGCGCGATGACCTCTGCGACGCG
>JBDUBG010000215.1:0-1970 GCA_040004215.1 Pseudolysinimonas sp.
CTCACCAGCATTGCGCCGATTCGCGACCTCGCGCTCACCCGCGACAAGGCGATCCTGTACGCAGAAGAGCACGGCCTGCCGATCAAGCAGTCCAAGAAGAATCCGTATTCGATCGACAAGAACGTCTGGGGCCGCGCCGTCGAAACCGGCTTCCTCGAAGACCCGTGGAACGCGCCCATCGAAGACCTCTACGAATACACCCAAGACCCCGACCACGACGGCCCCGCCGACGAGGTCACCATCACCTTCACCGCCGGCATCCCGACCGCGATCGACGGGGTCCCGGTGACTCCGTTGCAGGCTGTCGAGCAGCTCAACACGCTGGCAGGCAAGCACGGCGTCGGCCGGATCGACGTCGTCGAAGATCGGCTGGTCGGCATCAAGAGCCGTGAGGTCTACGAAGCCCCCGCCGCCATGGCGCTGATCGCCGCCCACGAAGAACTCGAGAATCTGACCCTCGAGCGCGACGTCAACCGATTCAAGCGCGGCGTCGAAGCGGAATGGGCGACTCTGGTCTACGAGGGGCTCTGGTACTCCGGCCTGAAGCGCAGCCTGGATGTGTTCATCGACCACACCCAAGAGATGGTGACCGGCGAGATCCGGATGAACCTGCAGGGTGGCCGCGCCACGGTGACGGGCCGCAAGAGCCCGAAGAGTCTCTATGACTTCGATCTCGCGACCTACGACACGGGCGACACGTTCGACCAGTCGCAGGCCAAGGGCTTCATCGAGATCTGGTCGCTGCCGTCAAAGATCGCCGCGAAGCGGGATGCCAGTTGAGCGGGTCGAGTAGCTGCAGCGCAGCGTATCGAGACCATGGCTGAGAAGTCGGGCTCCCTGTGGGGTGGTCGATTCGCTGACGGCCCCGCACCCGAACTGATCGCGCTCAGTCGCTCGACGCACTTCGACTGGCAGCTCGCGTCATACGACTTGGCTGGCTCTCGGGCGCACGCTCGTGCGCTCGCGTCTGCGGGTTTTCTCGATGCCGACGAGTTGGTGCGCATGATCGCCGGGCTTGACGCCATCGAGGCGGGCGTGCGAGACGGCTCGATCGCGCCGCGCGACTCCGATGAAGACGTGCACTTCGCACTCGAGCGCGAGTTGCTTGACGCGGTCGGCGCCGAGCTCGGGGGCAAGTTGCGCGCCGGTCGCAGCCGCAATGACCAGATCGCCACCTTGATTAGGTTGTACCTGCTCGATCACGCAGCCACGATTGCCGGCCAGACCGTTGCTCTGATCGATGCGATCGCGGCGCAGGCGAGCGCGCATCCGGATGCCGTCATGCCCGGCCGCACGCACCTGCAGCACGCGCAGCCGATCCTGCTGGCGCATCACCTGCTTGCCCACGCCTGGCCTCTCGTTCGCGACCTCGAGCGCGTGCGCGACTGGCGCGTCCGGGCTACGGCGTCGCCGTACGGGGCGGGCGCTCTGGCGGGCGGCTCGCTCGGTCTCGACCCGGATGCCGTGGCATCCGACCTCGGGCTCGGCGCTCCGATGCCCAACTCGATCGACGCGACCGCGAGCCGGGATGTCGTCGCGGAGTTCGCCTACCTGACCGCCCAGTTGAGCGTCGACCTCTCGCGGTTCGCCGAAGACATCATCATCTGGAACACGCGCGAGTTCGGTTTCGTGACCCTCGCCGATGCGTATTCCACCGGATCGTCGATCATGCCGCAGAAGAAGAACCCCGACATCGCCGAGCTCGCGCGTGGCAAAGCCGGCCGGTTAATCGGCAACCTCGCCGGTCTGCTCGCGACCCTGAAGGGTCTCCCACTCGCGTACAACCGTGACCTGCAGGAAGACAAGGAGCCGGTCTTCGACTCGGTGACAACGCTCGAGCTGCTGCTGCCCGCCTTCACCGGCATGATCGCCACCTTGACGTTCGACGAGGTGCGTATGGCAGAGCTGGCGCCGCAGGGCTTCTCTCTCGCCACGGATGTCGCCGACTGGCTGGTGCGGCAGAACGTTCC
>JBDUBG010000430.1:0-6531 GCA_040004215.1 Pseudolysinimonas sp.
GACCAAGGATTCGACACCATGTCCCTTGCCACACTTGACGCGCTGCGTCCCACCGTCCGCCCCCTTCCGACCGCTGTTGCAGCTGTTGCAGCCGCTCCCGTCTCCGCCAGAAGGATCCGCGCCGTGCCCGACGGCACGGAGGCTCGCGGTTTCGCTCTGTACGTCGGCATCGACGAGCTGAAGGCTGCCGCCGCCGGCACCGATCTCGGCGAAGTCGTCAAGGCCCTCCGCCAACTGGCTGCCGACCTCGTGCCCGGCGCCGAGACCTACGCCTCGGTTGCACTCGCGCCGAGCGGTGCGGGCGGTCGCGACGTCGACGTCGTCCGCCTCGCGCTACAAGACCCAGCCGCGCTCGCCAAGCGCCGCCAAGAGGTCGCGCCCGTCGCGCCAGAGCCGAAGAGCGGTGTCGTCATCGACATCTCGCGCAAACGGGTGCTGCTCGATGGCGAGGTCTCACCTCTCACCTACAAGGAGTTCGAGCTGCTGCAGTTCTTGGTGCTCCGCGAAGGTCGCACGATCGATCGGCACGAGATCATCGCGACGCTCTGGGCAGACGGCGACGGCGACGACATCCCGAATGCGCGCACCATTGACGTGCATGTGCGTCGGCTGCGCTCCAAGCTCGGGGCCTTCGAAGACATCGTGCGCACCGTGCGAGGGGCCGGCTACCGTTTCGACCGCCATGCGGATGTGGCTATTCGCTGGGCGTCGACGCCGTCGCCTGACGTGTTCTAGCCAGGACCGTGCGCCTAGGCGGTAGTCGAATCGCCGCGAAGGTTGACACCCGGCAGGTCGCGAGAGCCGCTAGATGCCCTGCGGGAAACCGATGGAGCGCAGTTCAGGCTCGAGGGCATCCCATTGCCAGCTGCGCTCGATTTCGCGATCGGCTTCTCCGGCGCCGTGGAGCCCTCTCGCTCTCGCGGCATAGACGGCGGCGTGTGACGAATGATTGAACATGTGAGCCACAGCAGCAGCTTGACCGGCAGCGCGTGCCGCCGCAGCGGCAGCGGGCGCTCCCGCCCCCGTCGCGTCGCGGGCCGCGGCATGCGCTGCGAACGCAGCCACACGGCACGCGGTCATCGGAATCTCGCCACGCTCCCACGCGCGCAGCGACTCGATGGCACCCCGCGGTCGGCCATCATCCGGTCGGGACTCTTCAAATATGGACAGGGCGCGCTCCGCGCACATCGCTGCCCATCGCGCGATCGCCCGGTGTATCGGAGGCGGAGGGTTCGACCAGTTGTGCTTCGACGACTCGTCCATGACGTCACCGTTCTAGCATCTTCGGGCGATTCCGGCTGCCGATGAGTCGGTCTCAGGCAGGGGTGATCTGGAGGCTATTTCGGCTACAAAGAAAACTCGCAGAAAAATAACGTTCCGATAACTAGACACCCGTTACCTTTCCGTTATACATTTCAAGAGCACCGGTTGTTTGCTGTGGCAGCCGGTGCGGAATGTGATTGCAGGACACTCTTGGTGCAAGGGAGAGGGTCGGCCGCTCGCCTCTGCGGCCGACCCTCAATCCTGTTTAACGCGCCATTCTCGCCATGCAGCCGGTTCGGTCAGTTCGGGTCAGTTCGGGCCAGTCCGGCCAGTTCGGCCACACGGCGTTACCGTGGGTTCGTGAGCGATCGTTCCGAAGCCGTGGACGCCTGGGAGGCGCTGTACCGCGCGCAGGTCGCTGTGCTCCGTCAACTCCGCGCCGAGTTTCCCGATGACGGCACCTCGATCACCGAATACGACGTGCTGTTCAACCTGTCGCGTCAACCCGGGCATGCGTTGCGCATCCGCGACCTGAACAAGCACCTGCTGCTCACCCAACCCAGCGTCAGCAGGCTGCTCGATCGCCTTGCCGCGCGGGGCTTCGTCGCCAAGAGCGGTGATCCGGATGACGCGCGCGGAACGATCATCACCCTCACCGAGGCCGGGCTCGATGAGTTTCGCCGGGTAGGTAGTCGGCACAGTCGGTCGATCGCCCAGAAGATGAGCGTGCTGGCCCCCGACGAGTTGCGTCAGCTCACGGAGCTCACCGACAAGCTGCGTGCCGGCGGTGCGCCGAGTTCGCCCGAGTGAGTTCGGGCACGGGGAGCGGCGCGCCCAGCGTCGTCTGGCTGCGCGACGACCTGCGGGTTGCCGATAATCCGGCGCTCGTTGCTGCGGTCGACCGAGGCGGACCGGTCGTTGTGCTCTACCTGCTCGACGAGGTCAGCCCTGGCATCCGGCCGCTGGGCGGGGCGGCGCGCTGGTGGTTGCACGGCAGCCTGACCGGCCTGAGTGCCGAGCTCGGCAAGCTCGGTGGGAGCCTGCTGCTGCGCCGCGGTGCCGCCGAGACCGAAGTGATCAGACTTGTCAGAGAGGTCGGAGCCGACGCGGTCTTCTGGAACCGTCGTTACGGCGCCAGTCGCGAGGTGGATGCCCGACTGAAGACAACCTTGCGGGCAGCAGACGTCACCGTCGAGAGCTTCGCGGCGAACCTGCTGGTCGAGCCGTGGACGGTCACCACGAACGAGGGCTCCCCGTACCGGGTCTTCACGCCGTTCTGGCGCGCCGCACAGGAGCGACCGTTCCGCGACGTGATCTCGGCACCGCACGAGATCTCCGGCCTTACACCGGCGCTGACGCCCGCCGGTGATGAGCTCGACGACTGGGAGCTGCTACCGACCCGACCCGACTGGGCAGCGGGGTTGCGCGCCGCCTGGATCCCGGGAGAGACATCAGCTCATCGACGCCTCGAACACTTCGTCAGGGATCAACTCGCCGACTATCACCGCCGCGACGAACCCGCCGTCGATGCCACGTCACGGCTCAGCCCGCACCTGCGTTTCGGCGAAATCAGCTCGACGCAGCTCTGGCACCGGCTGCATGGCGAGTTGACACCTGCCGCCCGCCGCAATGCGCCCAAATTCTTGAGTGAGGTGGGGTGGCGAGAGTTCAACTGGAACATCCTGTTCCACGCGCCCAAGCTCGCCACCAAAAACTTCCGGCCCGAGTTCGACGCCTTTCCGTGGGATGCGCCCAGCCACGCGGATCTTGACGCCTGGCGGTATGGCCACACCGGCATCCCTCTTGTCGATGCTGGCATGCGCGAACTCTGGGTCACGGGCTCCATGCACAATCGGGTTCGCATGGTCGCCGCCAGCTTTCTGATCAAGAATCTGCTGATCGACTGGCGGGTCGGTGAGCAGTGGTTCTGGGACACCCTGGTCGACGCCGATGAGGCAAGCAACCCCGGCAATTGGCAGTGGGTGGCCGGGAGCGGGGCGGATGCCGCGCCCTACTTCCGCGTGTTCAATCCCGAACTGCAGGCCGCCAAGTTCGATCCACGCGGCGAGTACCTCGACCGTTGGGTGCCGGAGCGGCTCAGCCTCGAGTACCCAGCGCCGATCGTCGACCTTGCGCAGTCTCGCCGCGACGCGCTGGCGGCATTCGAGCACGTCAAGAACGCGAAACGTTAGATGACTGGCCTGCCGCCCATCACCATCACGGCCCGCGCTGCCACCATGATTCCCGCCTGAGCCGCCCGCACCGCGTCACGATCAGTGACCCACGAGTTCAAAAAGCCGGCAGACATCGCATCGCCCGCCCCGGTGGGGTCGACGATGCGGGCCGGGGGCACTGGCACGCTGACCGCCTTCACTCCGCGTTCCGCGACGAACACGCTGTCTGACCCCTGAGTGATGACGGCGATGCCGTACCGATCGCCCATCGCCTGCGCGATCCGGTCAGGCGCGGTCTGGTCGCAGAGCAGCGCTGCCTCGCTGATATTGGCGATCACGATGTCGGCGCCTTCGGTCGCCTCGACGAACTCGGATGGTCCGAAATCGGCGATGAATCCCGCGGAGCCCGGATTGAGTGACACCGTGACGCCCGCGGCGTGTGCCCTGTCAATGAGTTGGCGCATCCCCGCTGCTCGTGGGCCGTCGAGCAGGGTGTACCCGGTCAGGTGCAGCACCACCGCCTGGGCGAGCAACTCATCGGTGACGTCTTGTGCGCGGAGCGCCCGATTGGCGCCGCGTTCGGTGAGCATGGACCGGTGCTCCCCCTCCACCATGATGACAATCGTGCTGGTGGGAAGCCCGGGCGCGACGGAGAGATGCGGCGTGACACCCTGATCGCGGAGTTGTTCTGAGTGGTACTCGATGTCGGCGATGCCGACGCACCCGACAAAGTCCACTGGGCTGCCGAGCGATCCGAGCCAGGCGGCGGTGTTGGCTGCCGATCCGCCGGGGCGGGGGCGGATCGTCGAGATCGTGTCGGTGTCCGGGCGGATCGCGGCACGAGGCACCACGACGATGTCGTTCACGATGTCGCCAAATGCGACGATGCGATCGCGGGCCGGCTGATCCGCCGCTCGCTGCGATGCCGTCATGTCGATGGCCGAAGCGCTGACCACGCGACGGCGATGTCGGCGGCTACTCGCACGTTGTTCCGGGCCAGGTCGAGGTTGACCTCGAGGCTGCGTCCACCGGACGCGTCGACGATGAACCCCAGCAGGAACGGCGTGACCGCTTTGCCATGCACGCCTGCCTTCTGGGCGGCCGCGAAGGCCGTGGCGAGCACGCGATCGTGTTCAGCAGGGTCCCACTGTTGGTCGAGAGGGATCGGGTTCGCGACTATGAGGCCCTCGCGCGATCCGAGGTCGTCTCGGGCCGCCATGATCCGGGCAACCTCTTCTGCAGAATCGACTGACCAGTCGAGTTCGTAGCCAGAGTCCCTCAGCCAGAAAGCAGGAAACTGCCGGGTGCCGTAGCCCACAACCGGAACGCTCAGAGTCTCCAGGCGCTCCAGGGTGGCCGCGATGTCGAGCACGCTCTTCACGCCAGCGCTCACCACGGTGATCGGGGTGACCGCGAGGGTCGACAGGTCAGCGGATTCGTCGAAGGTCTCCGCCGCGCCGCGGTGCACGCCGCCCAGCCCGCCAGTCGCGAACACGCGAACTCCGGCGAGGGCGGCGAGATAGGCGGTCGCCGCAACGGTGGTGGCGCCAGAGGCGCCGCGAGCCGCGAGTATCGGCAGGTCGCGCACGCTCGCCTTCGCGAGATCATCTTCGGCTATTCGTCGAACGCCCTCGGCATCCAGGCCAATCTGAGGGACGCCGTCAAGCACCGCAACTGTCGCCGGCGTGACTCCACGCTCGCGCAGCATCGACTCGAACTCGATCGCCGCCGCGTGATTGCGGGGACGGGGCAGACCGTGGGAAATGATCGTAGATTCCAGTGCCACGATCGGACGGCCAGCGCGCACAGCGTCGGCCACCTCAGCTGAGACAGTAAAAGCCGCCATCAGGCCACGCTAATGCCTTCGGTGTCCATCGCCCGGTGAGCGTTTCTCAGCGGGCTGTTGCGGTCTCTTTGACGTCGGCCACGATCTTGCGCGGGTTGAAGTTCTCGCCGGGGTCGACCGCCTCGAACAGCCCGCGCATCACCGCGACGCCCTGCGCTGAGATGTCTTGCTCCAGCCACGGAGCATGCTCGAGCCCGACACCATGGTGGTGCGACAGCGAGCCACCGTTGTCCATGAAGGCTTGCTGGATCGCACCCTTCACGACGTTGTATTCGCCGATCGGGTCATCGCCCATCACGAACGCGAAGGTGAAGTACAGGCAGGCACCGGAGTGGTACGAGTGCGACAGGTGCGACATGATCCAGCCCTTGATGCCGATCTCGTCGAAGGCCTTGTCGGCGGCGACGCGCACGGCGTCATGCAGCTGGTTGACCTTCGACCACGGCATCGCCGACTCGGAGACGTCGCCGGCAGCGCCCCGGTCGAGCAGGAAGTCGCGCAGGTATGGCGTGTCAAACTTCTTCTGGTCGTAGAGCACGCCCGGCCCCTTGCCGACACCCATTCCACCGTGCTTCTTGACGATCTTGTCGACCAGCTTCTTCTGCAGCTTGGCGTGCGCCTCGCCACCCTCGAAGCCGATGAACGAAAGGCAGATGTTCTCGAGGCCGCCAGGCTGGCGAGCCCAGCCCTTGCTCTTCATCAGGCCCGGGAGCACCGTGCCGGCGGCGAACTTGTCGAAGCCGTGACGCTCTTTGCTGGTGGCAAGCGAGAATCCGGTTTCGCGGGCATCAGACACGCGCGTAATCGACGGCGTCGCATCGCTCTCGGCGATCTCTTGCATGGCGGCCGTTCCGGCCTCCCAGTTCGGGAAGAAGTAGCCGAACACATCGCGTTTGGCCGGGGTGCGGTGCACCACAACGGTGGCCTCGGTGATGATGCCGAGACGGCCCTCAGAGCCGACGATCATCTCGCGGACACTCGGCCCGGTCGAGGAGCTGGGAATCGGACGGATCACCAGGATGCCACCGGGGCGCACCACGTGGAGCCCGCGCACAATGTCGGCAATGTCGCCGTACTTGTCGGACTGCATGCCCGAGGAGCGGGTCGCGATCCAGCCGCCGAGGCTCGAGTGGGTGAACGAGTCGGGGAAGTGACCGAGGGTCCAGCCCTTGGCCGAGAGCTGCGCCTCGAGATCGGGGCCGAGCGCGCCGGCCTGGATGCGGGCGAGACCAGACTCGTCATCGATGT
>JBDUBG010000130.1:0-6513 GCA_040004215.1 Pseudolysinimonas sp.
TGCGCAGCGCCCCGGTGGCGAGCACCAGGGTCACGTGCACCACGATGAACGCGAGGAAGAAAATGAAGATCGGGTAGTGCAGCTTGCGCGCCGCGGCAGTCGGGTAGATCTTGTCGAAGGGCTTCCAGCGCCCGGCGAGGCCCGGCACCATCCGCAGGCCGGTCAGGATGGCCAGCGGCGCCGCAATGAACACCACGAGGAAGTAACTCAGCAGCTGGAGGGCGTTGTAGTTCACCCAGCCGTCTTCGGTCGGCCAGTTGAGCGATGCGTATTTGATGCCGGCGGTCACCGCGTTCGGGATGACATCCCAGCGAGTCGGGATGATGCGCACCCACTGCCCGCTGACGAAGATCAGCACGTAGAACACGATGCCATTCAGCACGAACAGCACGTCCATGGTCAGGTGGAACCACAGGTGCAGCGGGATGCGCACCGGCTGTCCCTTGGTCTTGATCAAGCCCTTGTTGTTGCGCGTCCAGTACGCCTCAGCCCGTCGTGTGGTGTGCACTTGCCATCCGGTGCGGATGATGAAGAGCAGGAAGAACGAACTCAGGAAGTGCTGCCACTCCAGCCATGCCGGAAAGCCGACCGGCGCCCAGGACGGCAGCGCCGACTGGCCAGGGTAGGTGGTCATGAAGTCCTTGACGGCGGGAAGGGACCTGATCCCGTTCGCAGCGAGCACGAGCAATGCTGCGCCAACCACTACCACGGGAACGATCCAGGCCAGCTTGAACCAGCGGCTGCGGGGCGCCCGGGCTCGAGGTGGCTGTGCGGGGGATGCGGGGGGCGGCGTCGCGGTACTCATCGCTTCAGACCCTACTCAGTGAGGAACGTCGAGACGGCATTGCCGACCCGCGTCAAGTCATTCAGCCAGGGGGCGTGGCCGCCCGCGATCTCGACGATTGTCGCGTGGGGCATTGTCCCGGCGCTGGCGCGTCCCCTGTCGGGCGTGAGTATCGCATCATCAGCGCCCCAGACGATCAGGGTTGGCACTGCCAGTTGTTCCAACTCCTGCGCGGTGAGCGCAACCTCGGAGCGCCCGCCGCGAGGCGTCATCATCGCGCGGAACAGGCTCGCCACGCTGCGTGCGAACTCGGAGCGCTGGGATGCGAGGTAGCCAATCTCGCTGATCTCGGCCGGATACCCGGTGAGGGCTTCTGCTCCGATCTGCCGTCCGACGGCGCGGTCATGGGCGCGCTGAGATGTGGAGAGGCCGAGGGCGGCCGTGCCGATCCCGGGCAGTGACACCAGCCGCATGCCGAACGTCGGTTGGGCCTGCGAGAACGCCCCGCCCGGCGCCCCGAGCAGCACCAGCCGTCTCAGCCGTTCCGGATGCGCGAGCGCAAAGTACAGCTCGAGCTGCCCGCCCAGCGAGTGCCCGATCGCGTCGACCAGCTCGACCTCAAAGAATGCCAGAACCGCGTCGAGCACCCCGACTGCGTGAGCGCGCACATCGGT
Organism: Pseudolysinimonas sp.; assembly: GCA_040004215.1. Classification (GTDB taxonomy): domain Bacteria; phylum Actinomycetota; class Actinomycetes; order Actinomycetales; family Microbacteriaceae; genus Lysinimonas. The sequence goes on from JBDUBG010000130.1 coordinate 1,459, forward strand.
GCCGGGGGCGATCACCTCAGCGGCAGACAGCCCGTGACCGGGCCAGTCGACGGCCAGCACCCGACGATCCGCCAGCGCCCCGAGCAGCGGCACGGTCAGCGCGGTCACCGAGGCGACACCGTGCAGCAGCAGGATGGGCGGGAGGGCGGCAGCGGCATCCGATGCAGCGATCGCCGGATACTCGACCACTCGAAGCGTCGAGCCGGCCGGAGTCGCAACGACATGCTCGACCAAGGTTCGGCCGTACCGTGCCGCGAGGGCGAGTTCTGCTGCCCGAAGTCGGGCTTCCAGGTGAGCCGGGTCGGCGGTGGCCATCAGCCCTTCCGGGCTTTGACGGCCTCGATGAACTGCGGCACGACGGTGAACAGGTCGCCGACGATGCCGAAGTCGGCAACGTCAAAGATCGGCGCATCGCCGTCTTTGTTGATCGCGACGATGGTCTTCGCCGTCTGCATGCCAGCCTTGTGCTGGATGGCGCCCGAGATGCCGACCGCGATGTAGAGGTTCGGCGAGACGGTGACTCCGGTCTGGCCAACCTGGTAGCTCTGCGGCACGTAGCCGGCGTCTACGGCGGCCCGCGATGCGCCGATTCCGGCACCGAGCGCGTCGGCAAGCTGTTCGATCAGGGCGAAGTTTTCGGCAGAGCCGAGGCCGCGTCCACCCGAGACCACGATCTCGGCAGCCTGCAGCTCTGGGCGGCTCGAGGCCTCAGTCGCTTCGTGGCGAGCGGTGATCGCGGTAGTGGGCGCGGTGTCACCCGAGACGTCGAGCGCCGTCACCGTGCCGGCAGCGGCTGGCGCAGAGCCCTCGACCGAGTGCTGTCGAAGCGAGATGATCGGGATGCCACGCCCGGCCGCCGAAGTGACCGTGTACGCCCCGCCGAACGCCTGCTGGGTGACAGTGATGGCGTCGCCAGAACCGCTCACGCCGACGGCGTCGCTCAGGTACGCCCCGCCGATCCTGACCGCGAGTCGGGCAGCTGCTTCGCGGCTGTCGAGGGAAGTGCCGACGAGCACGGCGGCAACATCGCCGGTCGAGGCGGCGGCGAGCGCCGCGACCTTCGGGGTCACCAATAGCGAGTCGGCGCCAGCGACGGTGGCGACGTGCACGCCAACCGCACCGAGTGCGCCGAGCGCGGCGGCAATGCCGGTCGCATCGGAGCCGGAGACAACGACGGCATGCGGTTCGCCGAGCGCGGCTGCGGCAGCGAGCAGTTCGGCGCTGTTGCTCGCCGGCTGGGAATCTGCGTGTTCGATCAGGACCAGGATCTTCGACATGATGTTCGTTCCTCAGATCAGTTTCGCGTTGGCGAGGTAGTCGGCGAGTTGCGTTCCCGCCGTGCCGTCGTCAGTGATGACCGTTCCGCCTGAGCGGGCCGGGCGCGGCACCACCTCAAGCACCACCGACCACGAGTTATCGGCGCCGGTGTCTGAGGCATCCATGCCCAGGTCGGCAACGGCGAGCGTCTCGACTGGCTTCTTTTTGGCCGACATGATGCCCTTGAAGCTGGGGTAGCGAGCTTCGGCGATTTGCTCAGTGACCGACACCACGGCGGGCAGCGCTGCCGAGATCTCGACGAAACCGTCTTCGGTGGTGCGCTCGCCGCTGACGGTCGTTCCCGACACGGTGAGGGTGCGCAGGTTGGTCAGCTGTGCGGCGTTCAGCCGCTCGGCAAGCATCGCGGGGACGGCGGCGGTACGGCCGTCTGTTGACTCGTTGCCTGCAATCACGAGATCGAAACCGCGGGGCTCAATGGCCGCAGCCAGTGCGGCGGAGGTCTGTACGGCATCCGACCCGACGAGGCCGTCATCGAGCAGGTGGATCGCGTTGTCTGCTCCCATCGCGAGCGATTTGCGCAGCCCGTCGAGCGCCCCCTTCGGGCCCATCGTGACGACGGTGACCTCGCTGCCGGGATTCGCGGCCTGCACCTGCAGCGCGATCTCGACTGCCTTCTCGTTGACCTCATCGACTACCTCATCGGCGCTGCGGTCGACCCTCTTGGTCGTCGGGTCGATCCGTCGGTCACCCCAGGTGTCCGGCACTTCTTTGATTAGAACTGCGATCTTCATCGGATTCCTCTTCGTCGAGCGTCTTCGTGTTGCGTCGTCATTCTGCGTCGTCATCCTGCGTGGTCCCAGCCTAAGTCGATGAGGGCTGGTGACACTTAGTAGGAAGTCCTAGTAAATACTAGGACATCCACGTATTCTGAGGTGAACGGTCGTGATGACACGGCCGACTCACGCGCCACAAGCGCAGAGGAAGTACCTGCACAACTGCGAGGAGCCCACGATGTTCACCCTCACCCGCGACCAGCAGAGCATGGTCGACGCCGTCCGAGATTTTGCGGCGAACGAGCTCGCCCCGCATGCTGCCGAGTGGGACGAGACGGGCCACTTTCCGATTGACGTGCTCCGCGAAGCGGGAGCCATGGGCCTGGGTGCCATCTGCATTGACGAGCAGTTCGGCGGATCCGGCCTGAGCCGCTCCGACTCGGTGCGGCTGTTCGAACAGCTCGCCGAGGGCGACACGACGATCGCCGCCTACATCTCGATTCACAACATGGTGGCCGGCATGATCGACCGCTTCGGCGATGAGCGGCAGCGCGCCGAGTGGATTCCCGCAATGGCGACCATGGAGGCGCTCGGCAGCTACTGCCTCACCGAGCCCGGCGCGGGATCGGATGCCGCGGCGCTGCGGACCCGTGCGGAACGCGTCGGCGATCAGTACGTGCTGAACGGGGTGAAGCAGTTCATCTCGGGCGCCGGATCGGCCGCCGTCTACGTCGTGATGGCGCGGACCGCCGAAACCGGCAGTCACGGTATTAGCGCCATCGTGGTGCCAGATGGGACGCCAGGGCTGAGCTTCGGGCCGCTCGAAAAGAAGATGGGCTGGCACGCCCAACCCACGCGCCAGGTCGTCTTCGACAACGTGCACGTGCCGGTCACCAACCGGCTGGGCGCAGAGGGTGACGGCTTCGGCATCGCGATGACCGCGCTCGACGGCGGGCGACTGAACATCGGCGCCTGCTCACTCGGTGGCGGCCAGGCGGCGCTCGACAAGGCTGTCTCGTACTTGCGTTCGCGCGAGGCCTTCGGCTCTCCACTGATCGAGAAGCAGGCCCTGCTCTTTCAGCTGGCCGACATGGACACCGAGCTCGAGGCGGCGCGCACCCTGCTGTGGCGCGCGGCCGACGCGGTCGACCGGGGCGCGCCAGATCGGGTGAAACTGTGCGCCATGGCCAAGCGGGTCGCCACCGACGCCGGCTTCTCGGTGGCGAACGCCGCCCTGCAACTGCACGGCGGCTATGGCTACCTGGCCGACTACGGCATCGAACGGATCGTGCGCGACCTGCGCGTGCACCAGATACTGGAGGGGACGAACGAGGTCATGCGGCTCATCGTGGGCCGTGCACTCGCGGGAGCGTGACGGTGCCTGAGGATTCCATCGAAACCCTCGACGATGAGGTGCTGCTGCGGCGCTCGGGCGCTCTCGGCCAGCTGATCCTGAATCGCCCCCGAGCGATCAATGCCCTGAGCCACGCGATGGTGCGCACTCTCGCGGTCACGCTGAGCGAATGGGCACGTGACGACGGAGTGCGCACTGTGCTGCTCTCGGGTGCTGGTGACCGTGGGCTGTGCGCTGGCGGTGACATCGTCGCCATTTACAAAGCGGTGCGCGATGACCGTCAAGAGGCCCTGCGCTTCTGGGCAGATGAATACGAGCTGGATGCCGCAATCGCCCGCTACCCGAAGCCCTTCGTTGCCCTGATGGACGGTCTGGTTCTGGGCGGGGGCATCGGCCTCTCGGCACACAGTGGAATCCGCGTCGTCACCGAGCGCACCCGCATCGGCATGCCGGAAGTGACGATCGGCTTCTTCCCCGATGTCGGCGGCACCTACCTGCTTGCCAGGGCGCCGGGCGAGCTCGGCACGCACCTCGGCCTGACCGGCGGCACGGCAACGGGAGCCGACGCGATCGCCATGGGCTTCGCCGACCACTTCGTGCCCACCGAGCGGTTGGCCGAATTGGCGACAGCACTCGAGACCCGGGCGCCGCACAATGTGATGGCCGAGTTCGCCGTCGAGCCCCCAGCATCCGAGTTGCTCGAGCAGCGCTCCTGGATTGACGAGCTCTACGCCGGCGACGACGCCGAGGCGATCGTCGTGCGACTTGAGGCGTCGGCGGAGCCGGCAGCACAGGAGGCTGCGGCAACGATTCGCACCAAGTCGCCGACCTCCGTCGCCGTGACGCTGGCCGCGCTCCGACGCTCGGCAGCGCTGCCGAGCCTGGAGGCGGCACTCGACCAGGACTACCGGATCGCCACGCGTCTCACGGAGGGCACCGAGGTGATCGAAGGCATCCGGGCGCAGGTCATCGACAAAGACCGCACCCCGCAGTGGTCGCCGGCGACGCTCGCCGAGGTCGCACCGGCAACGATTGACGAGTACTTCGCGCCGCTGGGCGACGCAGAACTGGGACTGGCGACGACGTCGGCCCGGAGGGGAACCGAATCATGAACATTGCATTTCTCGGCTTGGGCAACATGGGCGGCCCGATGGCGGCCAACCTGGTCGCGGCCGGGCACACGGTCCACGGCTTCGACGTCGTGCCTGCAGCACTGGATCACGCGCGCGACCGTGGAGTGGTGGTGGCACAGGATGCCGTCGCCGCGGTCGCCGACGCCGAAGTCGTCTTCACGATGTTCCCCAGCGGCAGGCACGTGCTCGATGCCTATCGTGACGGACTGCTCGCTGCAGCCCAGCCCAACACCCTTTTTATCGACAGCTCGACCATCGACGTGGCCGACGCCATCGCGGCCCGCGAACTCGCGGTCGCCGCGGGTCACCGGGGCATGGACGCGCCGGTCTCGGGCGGAACGATGGGTGCCGAAGCGGGCACCCTGACCTTCATGGTTGGCGCCGACCCCGACGACTTCGCCACCGCTCAGCCCATCCTCGACGTGATGGGCGGCCGCGTCGTGCACTGCGGCGGTTCGGGCGCCGGTCAGGCCGCCAAGATCTGCAACAACATGATCCTCGGCATCTCGATGATCGC
>JBDUBG010000403.1:0-6513 GCA_040004215.1 Pseudolysinimonas sp.
ACGTGTTCCGCTCGTCGGGCCCCGGCGGCCAGTCGGTCAACACCACAGACTCGGCAGTGCGCATCACTCACCTGCCGACCGGCACCGTGGTGTCGATGCAGAACGAGAAGTCGCAAATCCAGAACCGGGCTGCCGCACTTCGCGTACTGCAGTCTCGCCTGCTCATCTTGCAGAAGGAGGCGGAGGCGGCCACCAAGAAGGAGCTCGCCGGCGTCATCACCGCGAGCTGGGGCGACCAGATGCGCAGCTACGTGCTGGCTCCGTACCAGATGGTGAAAGACCTGCGTAACGACTACGAGGAGGGCAACCCCTCCAAGGTGTTCGACGGCGAGATCGACGGCTTCATCAACGCCGGCATCCGCTGGCGCAAGCGCGATGTGGATGCTGACTAGCGGGGTTGGCTCACCCCGCCCCGTGCGGCGACAATGCGTGCACTCCGGCGCCGTGGACTCCGCAGCGCGCTGCGACGTCAGCTGCGTGCTCACGCGTGACGGCGCGACGTGTCCCCGGACCGGGATGTCGGGTCCAATGGATGACGACAGGCGCGTTTGAGCCCAACCGCTCGCTCGCGTGGTCAGGGTCGCGGAGTTGACACGCGTTCCGAGGAACCTCAATGTGCAGGACCGGGCCCGGGTGTGCGCCATCCCCATCATGGAACGCGAGCGCGCTGACGCAGGTCAGCCGCCCGCCGACCCGCCAGGCGCGAATGACCTCTCGCGACTCACCGACGCGAGCAAACCAGCCATGCCGAACGCGGATTACGTGGCGACCGTACCAGGCAGCCAGGTCGATCCAGCTGGAATCGACTCCCCATGCGATGAGTTGACGTTTGCTGGCGATACCGCCTGACCTATCGATGATGTCGAGGAGAAGATCCATGACGGAAGCTTCTTCGCTCCCGGGTAGTGAAATGCGATCGCGCCATGGTCGGTGGAGGGAGCCGAGTCTGGGCTCCACGCGCGGACAAGTCGTTGTCCTCTGCGTCCTCTGGATCTCAAGGACTGTCCTTGAGATCCAGAGGACGGATAAGGGAAGCGGCGCCTCGACGCGCGACGCTGAGTTCAGCGCGGAATGAGTCGGAGCGTGGACTCCAGTGGGCCCTGCTCGTTCATCGCGGTCGCGTAGCCGTCTGCGGCATACTTCGTGAGGAACGTGGCCGAGATCCGCGCCTGCACGGAAGCCGCAGCACCCACTTCTTCGAAGGTCACGCGTTGCGATGCGCCACCCCCGGTGACGGCGATCTCGCCCATGCCAGACATGATTGCGGCGGTGAACCACACCGCGCCGCGCCCCTTCCACGACCGAACATAGAGCTCGTCCCCGACGACGATCGACCAGATCGTGCGACGGGCGCCGGGCGACCCATCTTGCCCGAACGGAGTAACGTCGACTTCGCGCGCTGCGGCGAGCGCTGCCAGTGTGTCGGCCTTCCAGGGCACTGAATCCACGGGCTGTTCCCTCTTCCTGCGAGTCTTGCGCTCGGGGGTGTCGCACCCGGCATCCGGATGCTCCGAACCTAGTCTCGTGATGCCATGATTCGCTTCGACCACGTCACCAAGACCTATACAGGGACGACTCGACCCGCACTGAATACGGTCGATCTTGAAGTGCTCAAGGGGGAGTTCGTCTTCCTTGTCGGCGCCTCGGGGTCCGGCAAATCGAGTTTTCTGCGCCTTGTGCTCAAAGAGGAGCGCCCTTCGAAGGGCAAGATCCATGTGCTGGGCAACGATCTCAACTCGATGCCGAGCCGCAAGGTGCCCTACTTCCGTCGCAGCCTCGGCGTGGTCTTTCAAGACTTCCGGCTGCTGCCGCAGAAGACCGTGTTCGACAATGTCGCGTTCTCGCTTCAGGTGATCGGCAAGAGCAAGGGCTTCATTCAAGAGGCAGTACCCGACGTGCTCAAGATGGTCGGCCTCGCCGGCAAGCAGAGCCGTTTTCCGCACGAGCTTTCCGGTGGCGAGCAGCAGCGCGTCGCGATCGCGCGCGCCATCGTCAACAAACCGGCGATCCTGCTCGCCGACGAACCGACGGGAAACCTCGACCCGGCCACCAGCGCGGGCATCATGCAGCTGCTCTCGACGATCAATGCCAACGGCACCACGGTACTGATGGCGACTCACGACTCGGGCATTGTCGACCAGATGAAACGCCGCGTGATCGAGCTGGTCAGCGGCCAGATTGTGCGCGATGAGCGCTCCGGTGGTTACCAGACCACGTCGATCCCGGTGCAGAACTTCAACCTCACCGGCAGCCTGGTCGCCAGCAGCCTCGCGGCGGCCCAACCACCCGCGCGTGAGACCCAGGTGGTCGCCGAGCTCGATGCCACGCCCGCAGCCGGGGCGATCGAGATACCGGTCGCCCCGCCCAGGGTGGTCGCCGCGCCCGCACCGCAGCCGGCACCGCGTCGCGCGACAGCGCCCCCGACACAGGCGCACGATCCTGCTTCGCCACCACCGTTGAACGAACCGGGGCGCCGCGCATGAGATTCGGACTGGTGATGAGCGAGGTCGGGCAGGGCTTCCGCCGCAACCTCTCAATGGTTGTTTCGGTGGTGCTGGTCACCTTCATCTCACTGACGTTTTTTGGCGCGGCGATCCTGTTGCAGTTCCAGATCAACCAGATGAAGGGTTACTGGTACGACCGGGCGCAAGTTGCGGTCTACTTCTGCACCGATTTTGCGAATGATGGAAGCTGCTCTGGCACAGAGGCCAGCGCTGATCAGATCGCCGCAGTGAAGGCCGACCTCGACGGCTCGACACTGAAGCCGTACATCAAACAGGTCACGTTCGAGAACCACCAGCAGGCGTTCGATGACTACAAGAAAGTGTTCGCCAACACCTCACTTGTGGGTCTCGCAACACCCGATATTTTGTCTGAGGCCTTCCGGATCAACATGAAGAATCCCAGCCAGGCCGACATCGTGATCGAAGAGATCAGCGGCAAGCCAGGCGTGGACTCCGTAGTCGATCAACGTGGGTTGCTCGATCCGATCTTCGCGATCATGAACACCGCGAGTTACACGGCGATCAGTATTGCGGCGCTGATGCTCGTCGCTGCCGTCTTGCTCATCTCGACCACCATCCGGCTGAGTGCATTCTCGAGACGCCGAGAAATCGGGATCATGCGGCTCGTGGGTGCGTCGAACCGTTTCATTGAAACGCCGTTCATTCTCGAGGGCGTGCTGGCTGCCCTGATCGGATCGCTGCTCGCCGGTGGTGCGATCGTCGCGATTGTGCAGTTCTTCGTGCAGGGATACCTGCAGGGGAATTTCGCGAACACCCCGTTTGTGGGCTTGCCAGACGCGCTGGTCGTTGCGCCAATCTTGCTGCTGGTCGGCGCTCTGCTCGCAGCGCTGTCGGCGAGCGTCGCCATTCGGCGCTACCTGAAGGTCTAGGGCGTTATACACTGACAGGCTGTCTTGAAAGCCTGGAGGTGAATCGAATGCCGAAAAAGGAGCGCGGAAACGCGGTCGTCGCGACGAATCGTCGCGCCCGGCACGAATACACCATCGAAGACACCTACGAGGCTGGGCTGGTGTTGACCGGCACCGAGGTCAAGTCACTGCGCGAGGGCCGCGCGTCGCTGGTCGACGGGTACGCCTTCATTGACGGGGGCGAAGCATGGCTGGATGCCGTGCACATTCCCGAATACACCGAAGGCACCTGGAACAACCACTCTCCGCGACGCAAACGCAAGCTACTGCTGCACAAGGCGCAGATCGTGAAGATCAGCCACAAGACCAAAGAGGGCGGCTACACGCTTGTCCCCCTCAAGATCTACTTCCTCGACGGTCGGGCAAAGGTTGAGATCGCCGTCGCGAAGGGCCGGCGTGAGTACGACAAGCGTCAGGCGCTGCGTGAGCGGCAAGACAAGCGCGAGGCGGATCGCGCGATGAACACCAAGGGTCGTCTCGGCGAATAACACGGCCAGGACTTGCCGTTGTCCCCCGAATAGCGGACACTGGACGGAGCTTGGGGGAGCTGCAAGCAGCATTCTCTCTCTGACAGGGCCCCCATGCGTACAGTTCTCGGACTCAGTGTCGTGCCAGCGACCTCGTTCGCTGCTGTCGTGGCCCTGATCGGTGACGGTCGCCGCTCGACGGCACGACCTCGCAAACTGTCAGTCACGCCAGCACCCCTTCTGACCGATGACGCGTCGATCGTGGAGGCCGCGCGCACCGCGATCGACCTGGTGACGAAACGTGAGGACGAGCCGCCGGCGTCGATCACTCTGACCTATCCGCTCACCTGGGACGCGGCGCGTGTGCGAGAGCTGCGCGCGGCGTTCGAGGCGGCGGGGATCGGCGATGTCGTTCTGGTGGATGCCGCGGTCGCGCTCGCGGCCAGTTCCCAGTTGGCAAGACCCCTGCCTGTCGGCTCCGTGCTCGCGGTAGTGGAACTGCGCTCCGGCGGCGCCGACGTGGTGGGTGTCCGCAAAACGGGCGCCAGTTCCTTCGCTGTTCTCGGTACGCCACATTCGGTCGATGGCGCCGAGGAGGCGCAACTCGACGACGCGCTGCTTGCCCTGGTCGCGGCTCACATCGAGGGCGGACTGCCGAGCGCTGAGGGCGCGAACGCTGCGGTTCGAACCTCATTGACCCGTCTCGATACGGCCGTCAGCACCGCACGAGGTCGCCTGTGCGAGGCGGAGTCGACTGTCGTCAGCGTGCGCCTCCCCGGCTACTCCACCGTCGTCCCCATCGAGCGCCGCGAGTTTGAGGATGCCGTCGCCGACCTGGTGCTCGCGAGCATGCCAGCCCTGTCATCCGCGATCATTGACTCCGTCGGGGGATCGGTCGAGCCCGCCCTCGTGCTCCTCTCCGGGACGGCAGCTCCCACCCCGCTGCTCGCCGAGTTCCTCGACGATGACGCTCCGGTGCTCGTCATCGACTCTCGAACCGCAGGCTCATTCGGTGCCGCACTGCTTGCCGCGGCGCAGCCCCCGGATGTGGCCGCTGACCTCCCGGCGCTGCTGCCGGCAGCTGCTCCGTCGGTTGAACCGGCGAGCGGGCCAGCCCGTTTCATGCGATCCGGGCGGTCACTCCTGCTGACGCGATCCCTGTTGACCCGGAGCAGCCGCCGCCCGGTGCTCGTTCTGTTGTGGCCGGTGGCCGCAGCAGTGACCGCTTTGTTCGTCGTCGCGGGGACAGCGGCGGCGACCGGCGCGCTCAACGTCACTACGACCGGGACCACGCAGACGGAAGGTCCGGCTCAACAGGGCACCGTGTTGACTGTGCCGACCACGTCCGCCACGGTCGGTGTGCAGGGACCGGTCGTTGCCCCGGTCGAACCCGCGGCTCCTGGCACCGGGAACGAGAAGCAGGCTCCCCGGCGAGGTACTGGGTCGTCGACACACGGTTCGGGTTCCTCACCCGCCACGCCCACGAGCAATCCGACGACAGCGCCTCCGACTGACCCGCCGACTGATCCACCGACTGACCCGCCCACGGATCCACCGACCGATCCTCCGACCGATCCTCCGACTGACCCACCCACCGATCCTCCGACTGACCCGCCAACCGACCCGCCCGCTGATCCTCCGATCGATCCGTTGATCGGCATTCTCGGCCTTCAGTAACGGTCCGTCCGTAGCCTTCCGCGCCTAGCGTTCGACCCGACCTGTCGCGGCTTGCGGACACTCGCGTTCTCAGTTCGCGAGAAACCGCGCATCCACGACGGCTGAGACCCTCAGCTCGGCCGGAGTGAACTCGATCGAGGAGGTGGCTTTCAGCATCCGCGGCGCGCCAGCCAGCATGAGGGTGTCGTTGCCACCGGAGTCCGACACTCCGAGCATTCCGGGATCGGCGATCGCCGTCGCGCGTACCGAGGTGAGTCCTGCAGCCCGGGCATAGATCAGGGCCTTCTCGGCGGCATCCTGCACAGCCTCCGCCCGCACCTGGGCGAGCAGCGCGTCGCGCGTCGCGTCGAACAGCTCCCATTCGAGGGAACCGACCGTCACCCCGGATGTCGTGGCGACGCGCTCGACCCAACCTGCCAACGCGTCAAAGTCGGTGAAGCTCGCCTGCACGCCGATGATTGCGTGATAAACCAGGGGCAACTGCAGGCCCTCGTTGTTCCAGGGGCGATCAGACCAAACGCTGATCCGGTCTGATGACCACGACACGACGGGTCCGCCCGTCGGATGGTGCAGACCGCGCAGCGCGGTGCCCAGGGTTTCGGCCACCTCGGTAGTGGCGTCGAACACACCCTGCCGCGCCGCGCCGTCATGGCTGATGCTGACGCGCACGGTCGCCTGCTCGGGCGCGTGTTCGATCCAGGAACTGCCTTGCACGGTGATCGTTGTTTCGCTCATCCCACCATCTTCTCAGCGCTCATCGCGCGCGCGGTCGTATGATGGGAGGCTGCATCCGAAAGGCTGCACTTTGACAACTCCACAGCGCGTGACAATGGCCCCTCTGTTGATGGCTCGCCTTTCAGGCGACGCGATTGACCGAGGTTTCATGGGGATGATCGGTTTCGACATCGCCTGCGAAACTGCGAGAAGCGGGCCGAG
>JBDUBG010000281.1:0-1962 GCA_040004215.1 Pseudolysinimonas sp.
CAGCCCGGCCATCAGCCGCTGAGTGGCGGGGCCGCTAGGCGTACACGATTCCTGCCGGATGACTCGGCACGATTTCGGTGCCGACCTTGCGGGCGAGCAGGTCGTCGAGGCGAGCCAGCGGTCCGATGAGCGCGCGGCCTCCGGTGAGGGCGATGCGGATCGCGGCGTTGATCTTCGGCTGCATCGAGCCCTCTTCAAAGTCGAGTTCGGCAATCGCATCGGCCGAGGCGGTGAGGATGTCGCGTTGCTGAGACGTGCCCCAGTCCTGGCTGACGAAGTCGCCGTCCGTGAGCATGATGAGGGTGTCCGCGCCGATCTCGGCGGCGAGTGCCGCGCTGGCGAGGTCCTTGTCGACGACAGCCTGCATGCCGATGTGCGTGCCCTTGGCGCCTCTGCGAACAGGGACGCCGCCACCGCCCACGCAGACGGCGAGGCTTCCACTGTCGAGCAGACGGCGAATCAGCGGCGCCTGAACGATAGAAATCGGGTCAGGTGAGGCGACCACTCGGCGATATGCGTCACCGTCTCTCGCGATGGTCCAGCGGTACGCGGCGGCGGCCTTCGCGGCGTCCTCGGCGGAGTACTGAGGTCCGATGAGCTTGGTCGGTCGCTCGAAGGCGGGGTCAGATTCGTCGACGAGAGTCGTGGTCAGGATCGCGGCGACCTCTCGTTCGCCCTGCAGCGCATTGGAAAGCTCCTGCTGCACGACATAGCCGATCATGCCTTGCGTCTCCGCGCCGAGGATGTCGAGCGGGTAGGCGGCGACGTCCTGGTACGCAAGGTTCTGCAACGCGAGGAGGCCGACCTGCGGCCCGTTGCCGTGGGTGATCACGAGCTCGTGATCCCGTGCGAGCCCGGCCAGCGCCTCGCATGCTGAGCGCACGTTGGCCCGGAGCCGCTCGGCTGTCATCGGCTCCCCGCGTCGCGCCAGCGCGTTGCCTCCGAGGGCCACTACTGCACGCATTTCTGGGTCCTTCCGATCTGACCGGTGGTGACGTGAGTGGTGTACCGCTCGGCGATTGACGACCACACGGCTCTCACGCCCCGGAAGGTAGATGGTATACCATTTGAGAATGATCCGTGGGGTTGGAGTGGGCGAGCGCAATGCGTGATCAGGCGCCGCTCGGGGCGGTCGACGCGCTGTCACTCGACGCGGCACTCGCCCAGCGGTTCGAGTCCACTGATCGTGGCGGTGGCGGTGGCGGTGGCGGTGGCGGTGTCCTGGCGTGGGTTCACTCCGTCTACGAGCGGACAGTGAATGTGATCGACTCCGGCTTCCTTTTTTGTGTGGTGGACGCGAGCCTCGATGACGCGCCACGCACCGTCCGCATCGCCCAGAAGCGTCCGACCTGGAGGGAACTCAGGACCGGGGATGAGGTGCGGATCGAGCCTTCGTCCATTGTCTTCAAGCCCGGCGCCGAATCGCTAACCGTCAGCTTCACCAGTGCTCGCCGGTGGGTGCCGACCGCATTCGACTTCACGGTGCCGACGGCCGACCAGCTTCGGGAGCACGCCGCGATCATCTCCCGGCGTCTCAGCGAGACGCGACCGCGGTCACCATTCGAGGAGCTGAGCGCAGCCGCGCTGGAGGAACGGGTTGCCCGACTCGACCGCACGCTTGAGACGGGGGACCGCCCACAACTCGCTGCCGCAGCGGCCGACCTCATCGGGCTCGGGGCCGGGCTGACCCCGAGCGGGGACGACGTGCTCGCCGGTCTCATGGTGCTTGCTTCGCAGCCAGGAATGCGGCTCGGCTCGGCGCTGCCGGGGCTGACGGATGCGCTCAGGGCAATCGAGCACAAGACGACCGCGGTGAGCGCGTCGATGCTCGAGGAAGCCGCGGCGGGACGAGGGCGGCAGCCTCTGCACGAACTCATGGCGCTGCTGAGCCGATCTGGTTCCGAGGCAGTCGCGGCCCTCCGACTCGACATGGTGCTGGAGCGCATCAGCCAGATCGGACAC
>JBDUBG010000009.1:0-1947 GCA_040004215.1 Pseudolysinimonas sp.
TCTTCTTGGCGGCCTCAAGCGCGGTGTCGTCGACATCCCACGCGACCACGTCGAACCCGCTGAACGCGGTCTGGAATGCGATTTGCGAGCCGAGCACTCCGGTGCCCAGCACGGTGATGTTCTGCAAGCGGGTCATGACTCCATCTTCTCTGTTGTGGACTCTGTTGTGGACTCAGTTGTGGCTCAGTACCAGACGGTCAACCAGGGCGCGCGCTCGACCCGCAGCAGGGCGTCGGCAGCAGCTGCGGAGCCGGGGTGCAGCTCGGTGATGCGCCCGGCCGCCACGAGGGTCGCGACCGACACTCCGCCGAGATAGATCGCCGCGAGTTCGTTGGCGGTCAGTTTGAGGGCGGGGGTGGCATCCGGGATCTTGCCGATCTTGGTGACCGTTGCTCGTGGGGTGGTTTCGACGGGCTCCACCACCACGTGCCAGATGCCGGATGCGAACCCGAGCGAGTCGGTCACGTCGAACACCACAGACCCCGCGCCGACATAGCCGCGCGCCTCGAACGCGGCGGCAACGTCGAGCACGCGCAGATACTGGTGCTCCCAGATGCGGACTCGCGCAGCTCGGAAGTCACCCAGCCGCCAGCGCATTGGCTCGTCGACCCGGCGCAGGTGGGCCCTCAGCTCGATCGTCAGGTCGTGCTCGAGCAGAAAGCGCCACAGGGCGAGGTCGGCATCCGGCGTCTCGGCGTCGAGCCGGTCGACAGTGAGGGTGTGCTGCGTGAAATCGTCATCGCCCCCGCTCAACCGGAACAGCGCGAGGCCGCGCGTGACTCCCTCGGCATCGACGTAGCGCACAGCGCGCAGCGACTTGGCGCGAGCGGAGTCCGGTTCGTCGGCCCAGATGGTCTGATCCCACCGCAGCGGCCAGACCTCGATGTCGCCAGGGCTGCTGAGCCGCAGCCGCTCGTGCAACAGCGGCACCTCGTCGCGGTAGCTGGCCACGCTCAGATACTCCACACGACCGGATGCCCCAGCACCCGTCCAGCGCACCCGACGCGTGTCGATCGTCCAGTCGGAGGCGAACGCCGCGGGTGCGAAGCCGAACCTGCCGTAGATCGTCGACTCCGACACCGTCAGCATCGCCAGCGGCACCCCGAGAGAGGCGGCAGTGCGCAGCTCGCCCTCAATCAGGTTGCGGGCGACGCCACGGCGGCGATGAGTGGCGGCCACGGTGACCGAGCTGATCGCCCAGGACGGCAGCGTGCGCGGATGCTCGATTGTGCTTCCCGGGATGGTCAGCTGCGCCGGCCAGGAGTTCACGGTCGCGATCGGCCAGGCGGCATCTGGTCCCGCACCCGCCGACGTCGCCAACGCGTCGTCGTACACGCCGATCGTGCGCCGGTCGGCGATCCCGTCGATCGAGGGCTTCAGCTGCTCGTCACTGCGGCTCGCCCCCAGAAAGCCGCGGTCGTCCGCATGCAGCCACGCGCCGAACGCGACGGTATCGCCGGTGTCGACCAGGGCATAACGCAGACCCTGCTCGGCGAGGTTCGCGGTCGAGGTGGCGTCGGCCGCAGCTGTCTTGAAGGCGGGAGAAGAGTCGTGTTCGGTCACTCCCCCAGCGTATGGGCGACTGCGCGAATCGGGTCGGCTGTTACTGGTGAACGGAGTGCTCCATCGACATCACCAAGATGACGCGGTCGGCCGAATCCTTGGGCGGCTGCTGCTCGGCGTTGCCGTAACGCTGCCCCAGGTGCACGTAGTACGCGCCAGTAGGGTCAGGGATGACCTCAACCAGCCGACCGCGCACCTCGAGGTAGCGGGTGGGCTGGTCGGCATCCATGATCGCCAAAGCCATCGAGGGATTGCTCTGCAAGTTGCGAAACTTGGCGCGCTGGGTGGTGTGCGTGAACCGCAGCGTGCCTGGGCTGTCTGAGCCGGCATCCGGAGCCTCGTAGTCGAACCACATCGGGCTGGCCTGCGCCGTGTTGTCGGGGC
>JBDUBG010000357.1:0-6440 GCA_040004215.1 Pseudolysinimonas sp.
CGCGATCATCGTGAACTGGATCGGCAATCGCTTCTGGACCTTCCGCGAGCACCGTGGCCCCCAGTTGGTACGCGAGGGCATCGAGTTCGGCGTCGTGAGCATCGGCGGCCTTCTGATCGGGCTGTTCTGCCTGTTCATCTCGCACTACGTGCTGGGCTACACCTCCTTGCTGGCCGACAACATTTCGTCGAACGTGATCGGGCTCGCTCTGGGCACCGCGTTCCGCTTCTCGCTCTACCGGTTCTGGGTGTTCTCGCCCCGGCGCGGCGAAGCGAAGCCTGCTTTGTTTCCGGATGTCGACACCTACGACCAGGTCAGCGAGACCCCCACGCCGTCGTCTCGTCTGAATCCCACTCACCTGGGTCCGTCTCGCCAGGGGGCTGCGACTGCCCCAGCCGCCGCCGTGCCGCAATCGGATTGAGGCTCGCCTCCATCAGATCGTGAAGCGCCGACTGCACCAGTTCGGCGTTCGGCACATCGCGGAGCACGACCGGATGCTCCAACCCGGTATTGATCAGCACGTTGCCGCTGCGAAAGAGCAGCTGCAGCCCCGCCTGGCGCACCGTGACGTCGTAGCCCCGACTGTGCAGCAACTCCTGCCGCGAACGAACCAGGATTCCGGAGCGAATCACGATGCGCCGCGTGGTGACGGTGTAGTTCTGCGCCAGCCAGCGCAGCAGCGGCACCACAAACAGGAGCAGTATCAGCAGCGCTCCACCGCCCAACACGAGCAGATTCATCCATTGCTCAGGAAATGAACCGGCGAAATAGGTCACGGCCGCGATGTCGGCAATGAGCGCGACGGTCGGCCAAAACAGCGCACGCGAGTGCGGCCGCAGACGTGCTACGACCGACTCGGGACTCGGCTGAGTCGACATATCTGGGGCCGACATGGCTCATTACTACCGGTCCTAGCGCAGGTGGACAATGTCCCCCGCCGCGACCGGCCGGACCCGACCGCCGTCGTCACGCACCTCAAGACGGCCCAGGTGGTCGATGCCGGTGGCCTGGCCCAGCAGTTGCGCCCCTCCCGGCAACTCAACTCGCACCTCGCGCCCGATGGTGGTGCAGCGCGCGACGACCGCGGCGCGCAACCCGCTCACGTCTGCGTCGCCTGCGTGTTTCCAGAGCGCCGTCACGAGCGACGTGAGCGAATTCAGGTATGCGGCGAGTACCCGATCGAACAATTCGTGCTCGTCAGCACCTGCTAGCACGAGCGAGATAGCCGTCGGCACCGGAAGCTGCTCTGTCGACATCGTGACGTTGACTCCCGCGCCGATGACCACGCCAACGCCGACCACGCCGACGCCGCTGGGGACCAGCTCTGAGAGGATGCCGCAGACCTTCCTGCCCTCAATCTGCACGTCATTCGGCCACTTCACTCCGACGCGCGGGCCGGACGGCAGCACAGCTGCCACGGCATCCGCCATGGCGGCACCAGCGGCGAGAGGCAGCCACCCAAGCCACTCTGCCTCGACCGGCAGACCCGACGGCGTCGCGGAACGGACAAGGACCGAGACGGCGAGGGCTGTGCCCGCAGGGGCGACCCACGCGCGATCCAGACGGCCACGGCCCGCGGTCTGGTCGGTGGTGACCAGGGTCGTGAATGCCGGAAGGTCAGAATGTGCGGCGAGCCGGACCAGTTCGGTGTTGGTCGATCCGGCCGAGTCTCGCCACAGCAGCTGGGGCACCTCGCGCTGGCTCGCCTCGAGTGATGGTGCGCCGTCAGCCGATCCCTCATCCATGCGTCAAGACTGCCGTGTCGGACCGGTGATCGGAAGTGAGGGGTGCGAACGAAGCCGGAGCCCGTCCTTCACAGAACCTGTGTTCTAAAATTGTGCACATATGAGTGCAGATCACTAGTATTTATGTTCTCCTGGTGGGAGAATGTGTTCATGCCCACCGCCACGATGTTGCACCTAGAGGTTCCCGACCTCGCCGGTGTCGCGCGCGTCGCCGATGGTGAACTTCTGGCCACCATGCGGTCCTGGGCGCAGCTGCGACGGACGGTGGATGCCGGCCTGGCGACCCTGGCCGGTGAGGTCGCTGCCCGGTCGACCCTGCAATTGGGTTACGACGGTCTCGCGCAACGGTCCGGGGCACGCACCGCTGATGGTCTGGTGTCACAACTGACCGGCACCAGCGGTGTGGAAGCGCGGGCGATCACCGCAGTGGGGTCGATGCTGAACGCTCCCGCACCGTGGCTGGGCGAGGTGGCAGCCCGGGTTGCGGCCGGTGAGGTATCCATCGGAGCTGCTGCCGCGATCCAAACCGGACTGGGATCACCCTCCCCCACCGTCGCCGCCGACGATCTCGCCGATGCAGCCCACGAACTGCTCACCACCGCCGGTTCCCTGCCGCCGGAGAAAGTCGCCCAGCACGCCCGCGAACTACGAAATCAACTCGACGACACCGGGGTACTCGACCGCGAGACCGCCCTGCGTGACAAAAGATTCCTGCGCCTCATCCCGCAACCCGACGGGATGACGAAACTGATCGGACTGCTCGACCCCGAATCAGCCGCCCTCGTCACCGACGCCGTCGATGCCGTCACCTCACCCAGACGCGGCGGACCCCGGTTCATCGACACGGAGGCTGTGGCACGAACTGAGGCGATCGTCGCTGACCCGCGCAGCACCGAACAACTCGCCCTCGACGCCCTGACCGAAATGATCCGCATCGCCGCCGCCGCCGACACCGGCCGCGTCTTCGGGGTCCGCAAACCCGCCCTGCGAGTCCACGTCAGCCTTCACGACCTCGACCGCCGCGCCGGCTCTGCCCACATCGAAGGCCAAACCGCCGCGGTGTCAGTCCAGACCGCCCACCGCATCAGCTGCGCCGACGGCCTCGTCCCCATCCTCTTCGACAACCACAGCAAACCCCTCCAACTCGGCCACAGCCAACGCACCTTCACCGAACACCAACGCGTCGTCCTCGCCGCGATCTGGGGAGGCTGCGCCATCCCCCACTGCGACCGACCACCCTCCTGGACAGAAGGTCATCACGTCAACGAGTGGAAACGCGACCACGGAAGAACCGACATCCAAGACGGCATCCTCCTCTGCCGACACCACCACCTCATGATCCACAACAACGGATGGAACATCACCCGCCACGGCACCAACTACATGCTGGATCCCCCACCCGGCGACCCACTCCACCCACACCCCACCCCACTGACACCCAAAAACCCCGTGCACCGACGCGCGCGGAAGCGAGCCATGGGCGGCGTGCGAGACTAGCCAGCTCTCGGCAGCACAGCTTCCACCGCGAGCCATGAGCACCGCACGTGATCGCTCGGGCGCACTCCTCGAGGGTCAACGGTCACGTACGCTGGCCTGACCATGACCTCGAAACCCGCGCCCTCGAGCCGGGGGCGGGCGAGGCAGCGGGCGGGGCAGCGGGCGGTGGTCATCGTTCCCACCTACAACGAAGTCGAGAACCTCGAGCCGGTGGTCGACGCCATCCGCAGGGCAGCTCCCGAAGTGCACATCCTGGTGGTTGACGACGCCAGCCCCGACGGCACCGGCGAGCTTGCCGATCGACTCGCGGCCTCCGATCCCCTGGTGACCGTTCTGCATCATGACGCCCGAGCCGGCCTCGGTGGCGCGTACCTCGCCGGTTTCGGCGTTGCGCTGGCGGCAGGCTTCGACATCCTGATCGAGATGGATGCTGACGGCTCGCACCCCGCAGACGCCCTGCCGGCGCTGCTCGCCCGTCTCGACGCTCCCGATCACGCCGACATGGTGATCGGGTCACGCTGGGTTCGCGGCGGCGGCTTCGTCGACTGGCCAACAGCACGCCGGCTGCTCAGCCGCGCGGGCAACGTGTACGCGCGGCTCGCGCTTGGCATCCAGGTGCAGGATGCCACCGCTGGCTTTCGCTCATACCGTGCCGATGTGCTGCGTGGCCTGAACCTCGACGACGTCGAATCGCGCGGCTACTGCTTTCAGATCGACATGACCCGACGGGTGCTGAACGCCGGCTATCGCGTCGCCGAGGTTCCCATCGTCTTCACCGAACGTCGACGCGGTGTCTCGAAGATGAACTCTCGGATCGTGCTCGAGGCGATGTGGCGGGTCACCCAGTGGGGGTTCTCGCGGCGGTTCGGACGCGACCGCCACTCGACCGCCTGCTCAACACCACCGGTGGGATGACACCGAACATCCGTCGTTCTTTTGTCAGATTCCGCCAAGCCCTCCTGCCACTCACCCCTGGGTAGGCTGAACGGCGTGACTGCCGACTCTGCTCCTCCGACCCCCGCCAAGATCGCTGCGCCCTCCGCAGCTGGCGACCTCTTCACGACGGCCGGAAAGCTCGCCGACTTGAAGGTGCGCTACCACGAGGCGGTGACCGCGAGCGGCGAGGCGGCGATCGAGAAGCAGCACTCCAAAGGCAAGAAGACCGCCCGCGAGCGCATCGACGAACTGCTCGATCAGGGCTCGTTTGTCGAGCTCGACGAGTTCGTGCGCCACCGCACTCACGCCTTCGGGATGGAGAAAAGCCGACCATATGGCGACGCTGTGGTGACCGGAACCGGCACCATCCTCGGGCGCCAGGTGGCGGTCTACTCGCAAGACTTCACGATCTTCGGTGGCTCGCTCGGCGAGGTGGCGGGCGAGAAGATCATCAAGGTGATGCAGCTCGCCATGAAGACCGGTGTGCCGATTATCGGGATGCTCGATTCCGGCGGTGCACGCATCCAGGAGGGCGTCGTGGCCCTCGGCAAGTACGGCGAGATCTTCCGTCTGAACACCCAGGCCTCGGGTGTGATCCCGCAGATCTCGATCATCATGGGGCCGGCGGCGGGCGGTGCCGTCTACTCGCCCGCGCTCACCGACTTCGTCATCATGGTCGACAAAACCAGTCAGATGTTCGTGACCGGGCCCGATGTGATCAAGACCGTCACCGGCGAAGACGTCAGTATGGAAGAACTTGGGGGCGCACTGACCCACAACACGATCAGTGGCGTCGCCCACTACCTGGCCACCGACGAAGAT
Source organism: Pseudolysinimonas sp. (assembly GCA_040004215.1). Lineage (GTDB taxonomy): Bacteria > Actinomycetota > Actinomycetes > Actinomycetales > Microbacteriaceae > Lysinimonas. The sequence continues at coordinate 5,001 of JBDUBG010000357.1, forward strand.
GACGCGCTCGACTATGCGCGTAGCCTGATCAGCTTTCTTCCCGATAACAACCTCGCGCCCTTGCCGGTCTACGAAAGCGACGTCGAGCTCGAGATCACCGACGAAGACCGCAAGCTCAACGCGATCATCCCCGACTCGCCGAACCAGCCGTACGACGTGAAGGTAGTGATCGAGCACCTGGTCGACAACAGCGACTTTCTCGAGGTGCAGCCCTTGTACGCGCCCAACATCGTGATCGGTTTCGCGCGTGTCGAAGGTCGCTCGGTGGGAATCATTGCCAACCAGCCGAACGCAATGGCCGGCACCCTCAACATCGAGGCGGGCGAGAAGGCTTCCCGCTTTGTGAGGTTCTGCGATGCATTCTCGATCCCGATCGTCACTCTGGTCGACGTGCCCGGCTACCTCCCCGGCACCGACCAGGAGTGGACGGGAGTGATTCGCCGCGGGGCCAAGCTGCTCTACGCATACGCGGAGGCCACCGTGCCGCTGGTCACCGTCATCACTCGCAAGGCATACGGCGGCGCCTACATCGTCATGGGCTCCAAGCAGCTGGGCGCCGACATCAACTACGCCTGGCCGACTGCCGAGATCGCCGTCATGGGCGGGCAGGGTGCTGTCAACATCCTCTACCGCGGCGAGATCAAGGCAGCAGAAGCGGCAGGCGAGGATGTCGCTGCCGTACGCACAAAACTGGCGAACGAGTACACATACAACGTCGCGAGTCCGTTCTTGGCCGCGGAGCGCGGCGAGCTGGATGGGGTGATCGAGCCGGCCGCGACGCGCGTCGCGATCATCAAGGCTCTGCGGGCGCTGCGCACCAAACGCGCCAGCCTGCCCCCGAAGAAGCACGGGAACATCCCGCTGTGAGCAACGACGAGGCCTACGACATCCGCATCACCGGCGGCGACCCAACTGACGACGAGATCGCCGCGTTGACGGCGGTGTTGAGTGTCGCGCTCGACGAGCTCTCGGGCGACAGCCGACGGCGTCAGCGCCTCACGCCGACAGCGTGGGAGCGCAGTCAGCGCGCAGTTCGTACCCCGTTGACTCCCGGTGCCTGGCAGGGCTTCGGCGCCTGAAGCGCAGTCCTGAGAGACCTTCATGTCACGACTTTGACGGTTTTTGCAGTGAGCGCTTCGGAATCGGTCGAATACGCCCTGTCAGACCTTCATTCTGCTAGCGAGAAGCCCGATTCTCCCCCGGCTCTCGCTGCTCCTGGTTCGCGAACAAGCCGCTCTCGCACCGGTGCTCTTCCCTTTTGTACCCCTGTCCCCCGAAAGTCCGACTGTGCTGAGCCCCTTATTCAGGCAGAGTTATGGACTACAGGTGCATCTCTTTCAGAGATCACCGCCATTCACCGGTCGACTAGGGTAAGCAGGCCGGTGATGTGGGGGCGAGTCAGGGCGACATTCGGGTTGTCGCCCTGACTCGGATTTTGGC
>JBDUBG010000001.1:0-1941 GCA_040004215.1 Pseudolysinimonas sp.
GGGTCTGCAACACCCGACCCGGTGGCCATCAGCCGCCGCTTGTGGTCGGGCTCGGCGATGACGTGGGAGCCGGAGTCTTGTCGGTGTTGTCTTTGCCAGAACCGCCGCCAGACTCGACCCCCGAGAACACCACCGGGTAGTTGTCGAGCAGGGTCCACCTATCGATCGGCCAGCTGATCAGCACCGCACGGCCGACCACATCGTCGTAGGGCACGAAGCCGTTACCGGGCTTGTCGCGGTTGTAGCGGGAGTCTGCCGAGTTGTACCGGTTATCACCCATCACCCACAGCGAGTTTTTCGGCACGGTGATCGAGAAGTCATCGCGCGAGACCTTGGTGACACCGGCAGGCAGCTTGAGATATGGCTCGTCGAGCGGCACCCCGTTGACCGTCATCTGCCCATAGGCGTTGCAGCACGCAACGACGTCCCCCGGCAGACCGATGACGCGCTTGATGAGGTGGTCGTTGCTGTCGGGAGCTGTCAGCCCGACGATCGAGAGCGCCCAGTCGAAGAAGGCCGCGACACCATTCGATTCGGGCGTTTCGGTTCCCGATGGAAGCCATCCGCCCGGATCTTTGAACACGACGATGTCGCCATGTTGGATCGGCACGAGCTTCGGCTCGAGCTCGTTGACGATGATCCGGTCGTTGACCTGCAGCGTGTCTTGCATCGACTCTGAGGGGATGTAGAACGAGCGGATCAGGAACGTCTTGATCAGGAACGAGATGACGATCGCAGCGAGAAGAATCAGGAGGATGTCGCGGATGAACCGCCAGGCAGACTTGCCGCGGTCCGGCCGCTCGCCGCTGCCGCCCGCAGCGTCGGTTCTCGGGCGCGCTGATGCAGGCTCTGGCGTGGTTGCCGTTGTGGTCAACGTATGGAGCGACGCCTCATCGAGCGACTCCGCGCTCAGCGGGCTGCGCGCCGATGGCGCATCGTTCTGTGTCATCTCACCCCTGCGGTCCTGGCAAGCATAAGCGAGGCGTCAACGCGTTCCGACCCTGCGACGCGCGGCGTTAACGGAACGAACCCGGACAGTGCCCTGAGGCACCGACCGGGTTCGAAAATCCGAGTACGAGAATCACCAAGCCGAGGCTCAGGAGTCGCGCTTCTCCTTGATCTTGGCCTTCTTGCCGCGCAGATTGCGCAGGTAGTAGAGCTTGGCGCGGCGCACGTCACCGCGGGTGACGAGCTCGATGTGGTCGATGACCGGAGAATGCACCGGGAAGGTGCGCTCGACGCCGACCTGGAAGCTGATCTTGCGAACGGTGAAGGTCTCGCGGATGCCTTCGCCCGAGCGGCCGATGACGACGCCCTGGAAGACCTGGATGCGCGCGCGCGTGCCTTCGATGATGTTCACGTGCACCTTGACGTTGTCACCGGCACGGAAGTCGGGAATGTCGGAACGGAGTGACGCAGCATCGACAGAGTCGAGGATGTGCATGGTGTTTCGCTCTCTGCGACCGCCACAGGTCGAACGCGTATTTCGGTGATGAAAGGTGGTTTGTGTGCCGTGGAGCCGCGGTGTTTCTCAACCGACGGCCACCGTGTGACTCCCCTGTGGCAGAGCCGAGCAGGCACAAACAGCCATTCTGCCACAGGTTAAGCTCGACGGGTGATTGAACTGCGTACCCCCTCCGAGATCGCCGAGTTGCAGGTCGCCGGCGCGTTCGTCGGACGTGTGCTCGAAGCCACGCGCGATGCGGCAGCGGTGGGGGTCAACATCCTGGAGTTGGATGCGTTGGCTCACGACATGATCCGCGCAGAGGGCGCCGAGAGTTGCTACATCGACTACCACCCGTCGTTCGGCGGATCGCCGTTCGGCAGGGTGATTTGCATCTCGGTCAACGACGCCGTGCTGCACGGGTTGCCCCACGACTATGTGTTGCAGGATGGCGACCTGGTCTCGTTGGATTTCGCGGCATCCGTCAACGGCTGGGT
>JBDUBG010000054.1:0-1936 GCA_040004215.1 Pseudolysinimonas sp.
TTGTCGGCCCCAACGGCGCCGGCAAGACGACCACGCTGTCGATGGTGACCGGGCTGCTGCGCCCCGACCAAGGTGTCGTCACGATCTATGGGGTGGATGTCTGGGCCAACCCCGCCGTCGCCAAGAAGTCGCTCGGTGTCCTGCCCGATCGGCTGCGGCTGTTCGATCGGCTCACCGGTTCGGAGTTTTTGCATCACGCCGGCGCACTGCGCGGACTAGATCGGAAGACCATCGGCAGTCGCGTCGATGACCTGAAGCGCGCTTTCGGCATCGAACACTCGGCGAAGCGACTGGTCTCTGACTACTCGGCCGGCATGGTCAAGAAGATTGCTATCGCGGCGGCGATGATTCACTCACCACGCCTGCTCGTGCTTGACGAGCCGTTCGAGTCTGTCGACCCGGTCTCGTCACAGGTCGTCATCGACATCCTGAAAAAGTTCGTGGCCGCAGGTGGCACGGTTCTGTTGTCGAGCCACAGTATGGATCTCATCGAGCGCGTCTGCGACTCCGTGGCCATCATCGCCGAGGGGCGGATGCTCGCGAGCGGCCCGATCGCCGAGGTGCTCGATGGGCACACCCTTGAGGAGCGATTCGTCGAACTGGCGGGTGGCGCCACCGCGGTGGAAGGCATGGAGTGGTTGCAGAGCTTCTCCGACTAAAGGGACGGCTGCTCCTCAACGGGTTCCGCCGCTCTCCGTCGCGCATCTTTGGCTCGGCAGTGCTGTTAGGCATCGCCCTGCTCGGCCTGATCGTTCTGTTCGTCCTCGCCTCGCGCGTGACCGCACTCGATGGCGACATCGTGGGCAGGACGATCGCCTTGTGCGGCGCCGAATTCTCGCTCGGGACGCTGCTCGTGCCCGCGATGTTCTCGCGTTCGCAACTGATCGAGCCGCGCGCGTTTCTCGGCTACCGCATCCGCTCGGCCCCACTGGCCGGTGGTCTGCTGGCACTGACGTTGCTCGGACCGGCTCTGCTCGTCGTCCCGGCCGCGCTGGTGCCGACGGTGGCGTGGAGGCAGTTTCCGGCTGCACTGGGCCTGGCATGGGCGGCCGTGCCGCTGCTGGCGCTGCAACTGCTCCTTCTGATCAGGATCGGCGTCGCGATCGGCTCCTGGCTGCGAACGCGGGCGCGGTTGCGCGCCGGGGTGCGCGTGCTGGGCGCGCTCCTCCTGCTGGGCGGCCTCCTCGAGCTGGCGGCGTTGCTTCTGCCGCGCATCGTTCTTGTCGCGCCCGGCCGTACCCTGTCATGGCTGTCGCCTTTTGCGCGTTTTCTCACCCAGTTCCACTCCGAAGATGCGGTGGACTCCCTGGCGGGCTCCCCTCTCGCCTCCCTCTGGGGCGCCCCCGACCTCGCCGCCTCCGGGGTGGGAAGTCCGCAAGCTGCTCTGTGGATCGGCGCCGCCGTGATCGTCGGGCTCGCCCTGCTCTGGTGGGCGCTCGTCGCCGGGGCTCTGCGCCCCACCCATCGGCAACGGCTGGGTCGTGCCGAGCGGGTTCCTGGCTGGTTCCGGCTGTTGCCGGCGACGCCTGCGGGAGCCGTCGCCGCACGCAGCTTCATCTATTGGGCGCGCGACCCGCGCTACCGGGTGGTGTTCGGCATCCTGCCTCTGCTGCCGATTGTGACGGTGTTGGCCTTCTTGATCGGGGGGGTGCCGCTGTCGATCGGAGCGTTCGTCCCGCTGCCCCTGATGGTGCTCGTCCTCGCCTGGTCGACCATCCATAACGATGTGGCATACGACTCGACGGCGGTGTGGGCGCATGTTGTCGCGCAAACCCGCGGCATTTATGACCGGCTCGGTCGGGTGTGGCCAGTGCTCGCCTTCGGCGTCATTCTGATCGCGATCGGCACCCCTGTCACGGTGTGGGCCCAGGGTGATCCGGAATCGCTGCCGGCAGTCCTTAGCATCAATATCGCCCTGCTGCTTGGCGGGGTGGGG
>JBDUBG010000448.1:0-6365 GCA_040004215.1 Pseudolysinimonas sp.
AGCCTGCCCGACAAGAAGGCGGCGCCGATCGGCATGATGCTCGTGCAGCGGTCTCCCCGCGAGAACTACAAGGTCGAGTACCTGGTCACGCTCGAGCTCGACGTGCCCGAGGTGGCGCCCGCCACTCTCGGAGCCGCGCGGCTGCTGAATGACAACAAGCTCGGCATCCTGGCACCCGCTGACCTCGCGGCGGCATATGGCGACATCCTGATCAAGGGTGATGAGAGCAAGAAGAACGAGTTCTTCTCGGCGACCGGCGACAAGCTGCGCACCGCTATTGGGCACGACTACAAGCAGAAGACGGCGGCGAATCTGCCCAGCACCGCGGCGATCGCGTTCTCAAACAGTGCGGGCAAGGGCGAGACGGTGGCATTCGGCACGAACGACTCGGGGCAGATCGTTGCCGTCGAGCTCGATGACGTCGAGACCGTTACCCCCACCGAGGCCGGCGCCGCGATCGATCCGGGTGCTGAGGCCAAGGCGCTCTCGGGCAAAGGCCAGAGCGTGAAGGGAATCGTCGCCACCTACGGGCTTCAGCTTCTGTTCTATGTGCCACCCGTCAGTGCAACGGGCGAGAAGGTTGAGCTGCTCGGCTTCGCGCAGGGGCTGATCGCCGCCTCCGAGGTGCCGTGATCGCGAGCGTCGGCCTCGCGAGCGCGTGGCCGCGCGTGATGCCAGACTGGACCGCGTGAGCAACGTACCCCCCGGGCCGAGCCTGCGCGGCGCTGTCGACCTCTCAGCGCTGGTTCGACGGGCTAACGTGCCGCAACCAGCGCCCGGCTCGACAGACGGGGGCGTTCCCGCTGTCAACGGCGTCGTGGTCGCGGTGACCGATGCGAGTTTCGAGAGCGTCGTAGATCTGTCGTCGCGCGTCCCCGTCGTTGTCGAGTTTTACGCTCCCGGGCTTCAGCCGGCGCTGGGCGCGATCATCGCGTCCTACGGGGGACGCCTCGTGCTCGCCACCGTCGACGGCGCCGCAAATCCCCAGCTCGCGCAGGCCTTCCAGGTGCGCGAGGTGCCGGCGGTGTCCGCGCTCATCGCAGGGCGTCCGGTGAATCTCTTTCTCGACATCCCGCCCGAGGCCGAAGTGCGGCAGGTGCTCGACGAGTTGCTCGCGCTCGCCACGCAGAATGGGGTGACTGGCAGGATCCCGATGGATCCGGATGCCGCTGCTGCCGAAGACGGCACCGCCGCCGAAGTGACCCCCGCCGACCCCATCGAGGAGCCGCTGCCACCGCACCATCAGGAGGCGTACGACGCGATCGCCGCCGGTGACTACGCAGGAGCCGTCGCCGAGTACAAACTCGCGATCGTCCAGAACCCGCGCGATGCGCTCGCCGTGGCCGGCCTGGCTCAGGCTTCGCTGCTGTTGCGCCTTGATCAGGCAGACCCCCCGGCACTGCGTGCGGCCGCGGCCGACACGCCGAGTGACCTGCATGCGGCCCTCGCGGTCGCCGACCTCGACGTCAGTGGCGGACACGTCGACGACGCATTCGAGCGCCTGCTCGACCTCTTTCCTTCGCTCGACCAGGCGTCGAAAGACGTCGTGCGAGCCCGCCTGCTCGAATACTTCGAAGTCGCCGGAGCCGACGACCCGCGGGTGTTGGCCGCGCGGCGTACGCTGACCAACCTGTTGTACTGACTACCTACACGGCGCCAACAGTCTGTCTGGGCGCGTACTTCAGCCACACCGCCGCCAACGGTGGCAATGTGAGCTCCACCGAGGCGGGCTGATCGCCCCACGGCTCTGCCCCGGCGGTGACCCCGCCCAGGTTGCCGACGCCCGAGCCACCGAAGTCTGCGGCATCCGAGTTCAAGATCTCGTCCCAGCGGCCTGCGAAGGGCACGCCGACTCGGTACGGCCCCACCGGGTTGCCGCCGAAGTTGACCAGGCAGGCCAGTGCCTCGCCGGAGGCCGACCAGCGCACGAAGCCGATCACGTTGTGAGCTGGATCGTTGGCGAGCCACCCGAAACCAGCGGGAACGTTGTCTTGCTCCCAGAGCGCGGGCTGATCCCGATAGACCCGGTTGAGCTGTCCGACGAGGCGCTGCAGGCCCTGGTGTTCTGGATGATCCAGAATCCACCAGTCGAGCCCGCGCTGCTCGCTCCACTCGCTCGGCTGCCCGAACTCCGACCCCATGAAGAGCAGTTGCTTGCCGGGATGCGCCCACATGAATGAAAGGAATGCCCGCACATTCGCGAGCTTCTGCCACTGATCGCCGGGCATCTTGGTCAGGAGCGATCCCTTGCCGTGCACGACCTCGTCATGGCTGATCGGCAGCAAGAAGCTCTCGCTGAACGCATACAGGAAGGAGAAGGTGATGTCGTTGTGGTGACTGGCCCGCCACATGGGGTCCTCGTGCATGTACTGCAGCGAGTCATGCATCCAACCCATGTTCCACTTCACACCGAAGCCGAGCCCGCCGTCTGTGGTGGGATGCGTGACTCCGCTCCACGACGTCGATTCCTCGGCGATCATCACGATGCCGGGGTTGCGCTTGTATGCGGTGGCGTTGGCCTCTTGCAGGAACGAGATCGCTTCGAGGTTCTCGCGCCCGCCGTTCTTGTTGGGCACCCACTCGCCCTCTTTGCGCGAATAATCGAGATAGAGCATGGATGCCACGGCATCCACTCGAAGCCCGTCGATGTGAAACACCTCGAGCCAGTAGACCGCGTTGGCGACCAGAAAGTTGCGCACCTGCGAGTCTCCGAAGTTGAAGACCAACGTGCCCCAGTCCGGCTGTTCGCCGAGCCGCGGATCGCTGTGCTCATAGAGCGCCTGGCCGTCAAACTTCGCCAGCGCCCACTCGTCTTTCGGGAAGTGCGCTGGCACCCAATCCACCAGTACACCGATGCCAGCCTGGTGCAGGCGGTCGACCAGATAGCGGAAGTCATCGGGATGCCCGAAACGGCTGGTCGGCGCGTAGTAGCCGGTCACCTGATAGCCCCATGAGCCGCCAAAGGGATGCTCGGCCACCGGCATGAACTCGACGTGGGTGTAAGCCAACTCCTGCAGGTAAGGGATCAACTGGTCGGCCAACTCGCGGTAGCTGAGCCCCGGACGCCAGGAGCCAATGTGCATCTCGTAGACGCTCATCGGCGAGTTGTGCGGGTCGGACTTGGCGCGCGTGCTCAACCACTCGGCGTCGCCCCACTCGTAGAGCGTCTGGCCGACGACGGATGCTGTGGCGGGTGGCACCTCGGTGTAGCGAGCCATCGGGTCTGCACGTTGAGCCCACTCGCCCGCGGCGGTGAGCAACTCGAACTTGTAGGTGCTGCCCGGCTTCAGTCCCGGGATGAACAGCTCCCACACCCCGTTGTCGTCAAGCCGGCGCATGGCGTGTTGGGTGCCGTCCCAGCTGTTGAAATCTCCGATGACCCGCGCAGCTTGAGCGTGTGGAGCCCAGACCGAAAAACCGGTGCCCCCGACATCTTCGTGCGGGCGGTAGTGGGCACCCAGCACGTCCCACAGCTGTTCGTGGCGGCCCTCGCCCCAGAGATACAGGTCGACCTCGCCGACGGTCGGCACGAAGCGGTACGGGTCGTCTGCTGTCCAGCTGGGCCCGTCTGCGTAGTCAGACTCGAGCTCATATGCCTGACCCGTGCCCGGCGCGAAACCCTGCCACAGTCCTCGCGCCACGTGCGCGAGAGAGATGCGCGTGCCATCCGCCTGCACGGCGGTCACCGTTTCGGCCAGCGGTCGCACCGCGCGGATCACGAAGCCGTCAACACCGCCGATGGTGACCGGATGCTGCCCCAGCGCGTCGTGTGGACGCGGATGCCGCCCTTCCACCAACGCGGCCAGGTGGTCAGGGTGGAGAGCCGGAATGCCGTTGTCGGCAGAAACCACTGTGTTCGCCGGCATCATGCACTCCCGTCGCGGATCGACCCGTGCCGAATCGACAGAATGTGCACCGGCTCGGTGAATGCGTCGAGACGCACGAAGTTGTCGGTGCTCCAGGTCCACTCCGCTTCGGTGATCAGCTCGGTGACTTCGAAGCTGTCGCCCGGCTCGAGTCCGAAACGGGTGAGGTCGAGATGCACCATGGTCTCGCGCACCGAGTGCGGGTCGACGTTGACCACGACGATCAGACTGTCGGCATCGCCAGACTCGGTGAACCGGCCGTCGAGGTGTTTGCCATAGACCAGCACCGAGTCGTCGTCGCTCCAGTGAATCGACAGGTTGCGTAACTGCGCGAGCGCCGGGTGTGCGGCGCGGATCTCGTTCAGTCGGGTGAGATAGGGCGCCAACGTCGCGCCCGGCTCCGTCTGGTCTGCTTTCGCGATCCCAGCCCAATCACGCCGCTTGTACTCGTACTTCTCGTTGTCGATGTTCTCTTCGCTGCCGGGCCGCGCCACGGCTTCGAACAGCTCATAGCCGGCGTAGACGCCCCAACTTGGCGACGCAGTCGCGGCCAGTGCTGCACGGATCTTGTAGGCCGGCGGCCCGCCGAACTGCAGAAACTCGGTCAGGATGTCTGGGGTGTTCACGAACAGGTTCGGCTGCAGATAGTCGGCAGATGGCCCGGTGATCTCGGTGAAAAACTCTTCGAGCTCTGCCTTGGTGTTGCGCCAGGTGAAGTAGCTGTATGACTGTTGAAAGCCCACGGCGGCGAGGGCGTGCAGCATCGGGGGGCGAGTGAAGGCTTCGGCAAGGAACACGACGTCAGGATGCCGGTGGTTCACCTCTGCCAGCAGCCACTCCCAGAAAACAAGAGGCTTGGTATGCGGGTTGTCGACCCGGAAGATCTTGATTCCCTTGGCGATCCAGAACTCGACGATCCGTAACACCTCTGCACGGATGCCCTCCGGATCGTTGTCAAAGTTGACCGGGTAAATGTCCTGGTACTTCTTGGGCGGATTCTCGGCGTACGCGATCGATCCGTCTGGCCGCCGGGTAAACCACTCAGGGTGCTCCGTCACCCACGGGTGGTCTGGGGAACACTGCAGCGCAAGATCGATCGCGACCTCGAGCCCGTTCTTCGCTGCCTGTCCGATGAAGTACTTGAAGTCGGTGAAGGTTCCGAGGTCGGGATGAAGCGCGTCATGGCCGCCCTCGGCCGCGCCGATCGCCCATGGACTGCCCGGATCGCCGGGCCCCGCCTCTGTCGAGTTGTTCGGTCCCTTGCGAAAGGCGTGCCCGATCGGATGAATCGGCGGCAGGTAGACCACGTCGAAGCCCATCGCCGCGACGCCCGGCAGACGACGGGATGCCGTGCGAAAGGTCCCGCTGATCCAACTGCCGTCCTTGGCCAGCTTCGCGCCCTCTGAGCGCGGGAACAGCTCGTACCAGGCACCGACCGCCGCCCGAGCTCGTTCGACCCGCAGGGTCATCGGCTGCGATTCGGTGAGCAGCGACTGCACAGGATGCGCCGCGATCGCCTCGGCGAGACGCGCGTCGCGCGCCGCGCGCAGGCGGGCGTCGGGGGTGAGTCGCGAGTCCACGAGGGCGGTGCGAGCCTCGTCGAACACCCGACCGGGGGAGTGGGCGAGCAGCTGCACTGCCGCAGCGAAGACGAGCTCGACATCCTGTCTCGCGGGAATCTTGATCTCTGCATCGTGAAGCCAACTTGCCCAGTCGTCACTGGCTGCACGGATCTGCCAGCGCAGTGTTCCCGCTTCGGTCACCCGCACCTCGGTGCGCCAGCGGTCGGTGCCGGGCGAGATGAGGTGCATCTGATGCACGGTGATTCCGTCGTCAGGGTGCGTCAGCACGAGTTCGGCGCGCAGCAGCCCATGACCCTCGCGGAAGATCGTCGCCTCGAAGGGGACCACCTCGCCGACGTAGCTCGTCGCTGGCCAGAGATTCTCGGGCTGTTGGGGCGAGAGGGCGCGGATTGGGATGCGTCCGAGCGACTCGGAACTCGCGGCGGTCACGTGGGCTGACATCTTTCGACGGTACCGCGTCCTGGCCAGGAGCCCGAAGGAATCCGCTCACGCGTCGCGGCCGACAATGAACCGGGGGACGACATGATGTACCCCAGGGTACAATCCTGTCCCCCACCGTTTTCAGTTGTAAAAATGCTGTTCAGAAGGCAAATACTTGATCAAAATGCGGGGGTAGACCGTGCCCTCTAGTGGGGGTATTCGACGCCTTGTCCACTCTATGGAGGACACGTAGTGTCTTCACCAGGGGGAAATTCCCTGTGCACACGATCGGGACTTCCGGTCAGGGTGCGCATCACACCGCACCATCTCATCCCGATATCTCGTCACGGGGGACGACATCTCGCGAGAGCAGCCTGCTCTCGCACGTCTCCATGGCGCCTGCACCTCGACATCAGCACGATGCCGTGAAAGGAAACTCACATGAACAAGCTCACCAAGGGTGCCATCGCCGCTGCGGCTGGTGTCATCCTCCTCA
>JBDUBG010000372.1:0-6357 GCA_040004215.1 Pseudolysinimonas sp.
GACCTCGACGCGATGGCTGCCGCGCTGACCGACCGCACTCGGGTTGTCATTGTCTGCACGCCGAACAATCCGACGAGCACCATCGTCACGGGGCGCGAGTTCGAGGCGCTGATGGCGAAAGTCCCCGAGACCGTACTGGTGGTTCTCGACGAGGCATATCGCGAGTTCGTCACCGATCCGCACGCCGTCGACGGACTGCAGCTGCTCGAGCGCTACCCGAACCTCGTCGTTCTTCGCACCTTTTCGAAGGCATACGGTCTCGCCGGTTTGCGGGTCGGTTACGCGGTCGGTCCGTCGTACGTGCTCGAGGCCGCCCGGGCCACCATGATCGCCCTGTCGGTGACCGAGCCGGCCCAACGCGCCGCGCTCGCGGTTCTCGAGCCGGACGCCGAAGCCGAACTGCTTGCACAGGTGGCCGAACTCGTCAGGCGCAGAGTCACCGTGCGCGACGGGCTGGTCGCCCAGGGCTGGCACCTCCCCGAGCCGCAGGGCAACTTCGTCTGGCTGGTCACCGGCGAGGCGACCGCCGCCGCCGCCGAGGTGCTCGAGGCGCATGGAATTGTGGCGCGCGTGTTCGCCCCTGATGGCATCCGGATCTCGATCGGCGAAGCCGAATCTGTCGAGAAGGTCCTAGCCGCGGCCGCAGAGGTTGTGGCTACCCTCCGCGAAGACGTGGGATCTGCCGGGTTAGGGTAGTGATCATGTCCTCGGACGCCGCGCTTCAATTGCTGACGCCCGACGGCACGCTCGTTCGAAATGATCGGACATCCGAGTATCTTCCGTTGATCGAAGCGCTCGACGAGCAGCGGCTGCTCGACTTCTACCGGCAGATGGCGGTGATCCGCCGCTTCGACACGGAAGCCAGCAACCTGCAGCGTCAGGGTCAACTCGCGCTCTGGATTCCGAGCCTCGGCCAAGAGGCGGCGCAGGTCGGCTCCGCGTATGCAGCCCTCCCGCAGGACCACATCTTCCCCACCTATCGCGAGCATGTCGTCGGCCGCATCCGGGGTCTGGATCTGATGCGCCTGATCGAGATGCTGCGTGGTCTGAGCCACGGCGGCTGGGTGCCGAACGAGACCGGCAACTTCCACCTCTATGCGATCGTGCTCGGTTCGCAGACCCTGCACGCCACCGGATACGCCATGGGCATTGCGCTCGACGGCGCGAGCGGCACGGGCGACCCGTCGAAGGACGCTGCCGTCATGGTCTACTTCGGCGACGGCGCGTCGAGCCAGGGCGACGTGAGTGAGGCCTTCACCTTCGCGGCCAGCTACCAGACCCCGCAGGTCTTCTTTCTCGAGAACAACCAGTGGGCGATCTCGGTTCCGGTGGAGCGGCAGTCGCGCACGCCGCTGTATCTGCGCGGCGAAGGATTCGGCATTCCAAGCGTGCAGATCGATGGGAACGATGTGCTCGCCAGTTACGCCGTCACCTCGGCGAACCTGATGGCGGCGCGCAGTGGCGGGGGTCCGCGGCTCATCGAGGCGTTGACGTACCGGATGGGCGCGCACACGACGAGTGATGACCCGACGAAGTACCGCGAGAATGCCGACGTCGCCTATTGGGGTGCACGCGATCCGATCGCTCGGTACGACACTTACCTGCGTGGCCTCGGCGTTGGAGACGAGTTTTTCGCAGAGGTGGCGACAGAAGCCGAAGACCTTGCTGCCGATGTGCGGGCTCGCACCCTGGCACTGGTCGACCCGCCGATCACCAAGATTTTCGCGCATGTGTATAGCGACCCGCATCCACTGATGGAGCAGCAGGCAGCTTGGCTTGCCGCCTATCAGAGCTCGCTCGACGGCGAACTGGATGACGTTGCCGACGACCTGCAGGGGGCTGTCTGATGGCGGTCGAACTTCTGACGATGGCGAAGGCCATCAACCTTGGGCTGCAGAAGGCGCTCGCCGACGACCCGAAGGTGCTCCTCATGGGTGAGGACATCGGCACGCTCGGCGGCGTGTTTCGGGTGACAGAGGGACTCAAAAACGAGTTCGGTGAGAACCGGGTGATCGATACCCCTCTTGCCGAGTCGGCAATCGTCGGCACCGCGATCGGGCTGGCCATGCGGGGCTATCGACCGGTCTGCGAAATCCAGTTCGACGGCTTCATCTTCCCCGCCTTCAATCAGATCACGGCGCAGTTGGCCAAGCTGACATACCGCCATGAGGGAACGCAGCAGTTCCCGGTCGTCATTCGCGTGCCATACGGCGGCCACATCGGCGCCGTCGAACATCATCAAGAGAGCCCAGAGGCCTACTTCGCCCACACCCCGGGCTTGCGCGTGGTCAGCCCAGCCACCCCGCAGGACGGCTACTGGATGATCCAGCAGGCCATCGCGAGCAACGACCCTGTCATGTTCTTCGAGCCGAAGAGCCGCTACTGGCAGAAGGGCGACGTCGATCGTGACGGCGTCGCTGGCGAGTTTCAGGCGAGCAGGGTCGTGCGGATCGGCACGGATGTCACGCTGGTCGGGCACGGCGCGATGGTGCCCGCTCTGTTGCAAGCCGCAGACATCGCCGCCGACGAGGGCACCAGCATCGAGGTCATCGACCTCCGCTCGCTCTCGCCGATCGACTACCGGCCGATCATCGCCTCGGTGCAGAAGACCGGACGTGTCGTTGTCGCGCAGGAGGCCCCGGGCTCGGTGAGTGTCGGGTCAGAGATCGCGGCGACGATCGCCGAGCGCGCCTTCTATTCGCTCGAATCTCCTGTGCTGCGCGTGAGCGCCTTCGACACTCCCTTTCCTCCCGCCAAACTCGAGGGCATCTACCTACCGGATGCCGACCGCATTCTCGAGGCCGTCGACCGCGCACTGTCGTACTGAGCACCACCAAGGAGCTGGCCGTGACGCAATCCGAGTTTCCCCTTCCCGACGTCGGAGAGGGATTGACCGAGGCCGAGATCGTCTCGTGGAAGGTGAAGCCCGGTGACACTGTCAGGGTCAACCAGGTGCTGGTTGAGATCGAGACCGCGAAGTCGCTGGTCGAGCTGCCGTCGCCGTTCGCCGGCAAGGTCACCGAGCTGCTCGCCGCAGAAGGCGACACCGTCGAGGTGGGTTCGCCGATCATTCGCGTCGACTCCGAGGGTGGTGCGGCCGTGAGGCCGACCCCGGTTGCCGGCGATGCTGCCCAGCAGGTGGCCGAGACCGCCGCCTCGATCGCGCCGGTCGAGGAGCCGTCGGGAGCGGTGCTCGTCGGATATGGATCCAAGGGGTCGCACGCGACCACGCGTCGTCGCCGCCCGGGAGTTGTCGAGACCGGCCAGACCGCGACGGATGCCGCGGGGGCGGGCTCGTCGCCCGCAGCACCGGCACGTCACCCGAGCCTGGTGGCCGCGACATCCGCGGGGCCGGTGATTGCGAAGCCGCCGATTCGCAAACTCGCCAAGGATCTTGACGTCGACCTGGCGACGGTGACCGCCACCGGCCCGATCGGAGAGGTCACCCGCGACGACGTCATTCGCGGGGCCCAGCAGGTCAGCGTCTTCCGCAACCTACAGACGCCAGAGTGGCCGGAAGACCGCGAGGAGCGCATTCCGGTCAAGGGCGTTCGCAAGGCGATCGCCTCTGCCATGGTGCAGAGCGCGTTCACCGCCCCCCACGTCAGCGTGTTCAGTGACATCAATGCCACCCGCACGATGGAGTTCGTCAAGCGGTTGAAGAGCTCGCCCGACTTTGCAGGGGTGCGGGTCAGTCCGCTGCTGGTGATGGCGAAGGCGGTGATTTGGGCGGTGCGTCGCAACCCCACGGTGAACTCGAGTTGGACAGACACAGAGATCGTGATCCATCACTACGTGAACCTCGGGATCGCGGCGGCGACTCCGCGCGGTCTGATCGTGCCGAACATCAAAGACGCCCAGAACCTCAGCCTGCTCGAGCTGGCGCAGGCGCTCGAACAGCTCACCATCACGGCCCGCGACGGCAAGACCCAGCCGGCCGAGATGGCCAGGGGCACGGTCACCATCACCAACCTGGGCTCCTATGGCATGGACACCGGCACACCGATCCTCAATCCGGGCGAGGTGGGCATTGTTGCCCTCGGCGCGATCAAGTTGAAGCCGTGGGTGGTGGATGGCGAAGTGCGACCCGCGTATGTCACGACGGTGGGGGCGAGCTTCGATCACCGCGTGGTTGACGGCGATGTGGCGAGTCGTTTCACTGCAGACATCGCCAGCGTGCTCGAGGAGCCCGCACTGCTGCTGGATTAGAGCGCAGGAAACCCGCTTATCGGTTTTGACAATCATTCTCGATAAGCGCTAGCCTCTGGATTATGCCCGAACACCGCGTCCCGTTGCGCCCTGCGCGACTGCTCGGTATCGCGGCCGCGGCGATCGCGATCGGGCTCGCGCTCGCTAGCTGCTCGGGTTCGGCGTACGACCCGCCTGCTGGCATCCAGGTGGTCGCATCGACCGATGTGTACGGGTCACTTGCGAAGACGATCGGCGGCGCTCAGGCGAACGTGACGTCGATTATCGACGATCCGGCCAAAGACCCTCACGAGTACCAGGCAGACGCCCGCACCCAGCTCGCCATGTCACGGGCGCAGGTGGTGATTGAGAACGGCGGCGGCTACGACGAGTTCGTCGACACGATGCTCTCGGCCTCGGGAAACACCAAGGTCTCGTTGATCAACGCGGTCAAGCTGTCTGGCTACGACAGCTCGGTCGCTGGTTTTAACGAGCACGTTTTCTATGACTATCCGACCGTTGGCAAGGTCGTCAACGCCATCGTCGCGGCTTTCACGACGGCCGACCAGAGTCACGCGGCGCTGTTCGCCGATCGTGGGGCGAAGCTGCAGGTGAAACTGCGCGCGCTCGAGGGCTCAGAGTTGAACCTGTCTGCCGTCACCGAAGGTGTCGGCGCCGCGATAACTGAGCCGGTGCCGAACTATGTGCTGGCTGCTCTCGGCATGAAGATCGTCACGCCGGTGGCATTCAGCAAGGCGATCGAAGACGGCACCGACGCCCCGGCCACGGTGCTCGAGCAGACCCTGGCGACCCTGACATCCGGCGAGGCCAAGGTGCTCGTCTACAACGTGCAGACCGGTGGACCGCAGACGGATGCTGTACTCGCCGCCGCGAAGAAGGCGGGGGTGCCAGCTGTCCCGGTTTCAGAAACGCTGCCGCCGGGCTTCGACTACGTCACCTGGCAGAGGGGCGTCTTGGCGACAATCGCCGAGGCCCTGGGACACTGAGTCGATGACGTCCGTCGCACCCGTCCTCTCGCTTCGTGACGCCGAGCTCACCCTTGGCGGGCGCGTGCTGTGGAGCGGCCTCAACCTCGATGTCGCACCCGGCGAGTTCGTCGCGGTGCTCGGGGCGAATGGATCGGGCAAGACCAGTCTTCTCAAGACGGTGCTGGGCCAGCATCCCCTTAGCGGCGGGACGGTGACTCTGCTCGGCGAGCCCGTTCGGCATGGCGATCGCAGGATCGGCTACGTACCGCAGCAGCGCCTGGCCGACGAGGGAACACCGCTACGCGCTCGCGACCTGGTCGGGCTCGGCGTCGACGGGCACCGCTGGGGCATCGCGCTTCCGACGCGGGTTCGTCGCGCCCGCATCGACGGGCTGCTCGACGCCGTTGGCGCGCGGCACTATGCGAACGCGCCGATCTCGAGCCTGAGTGGCGGAGAGCAACAGCGGCTGCGCATCGGACAGGCTCTCGCTGGCGACCCCGCTCTGCTGCTCTGTGATGAGCCACTGCTCTCGCTCGACCTGCGTGCCCAGGGCGTCGTCAGTCGGCTGATTGACGACAACCGCAGAACGCGCGGATTCGGCGTGCTGTTCGTGACGCACGACATCAATCCGGTGCTCGATGTTGTGGATCGGGTGCTCTACCTTGCCGGACGCCGTTTTCGCATCGGCACTCCAGACGAGGTGCTGCGCTCCGAAGTGCTGAGCGAGCTGTACCAATCGCCGGTCGACGTGATTCGTGCGCGGGGTCGCGTGGTCATCGTCGGAACCCCCGACCAATCGCACGCTCATGGCCACGAGCACGACCACGGGCAGGACCTGCCGTGAACGACGTGATGGCCGCAATCGGCGGCACAGACTGGTGGAGTCAGCTCGTCAACTTCTCTGACTACGGCGAGCTGCTCGGGCTGCTGCAGAACTCGATCCTGGCCGGGGCGGTGCTCGGCGTGGTCGGTGGTCTGATCGGTGTCTTCGTCATGTCGCGTGACCTGGCTTTCGCCGTGCACGGCATCAGCGAACTCAGCTTCGCCGGAGCTGCAGCTGGCTTGTTGCTCGGGGTGGGAGTGGTCCAGGGCTCGATCATCGGCTCGCTGATCGCGGCGGCCGTCATCGGCGTGCTCGGTTCGCGGGCGCGCGATCGCAACTCGATCACCGCGGTGCTGA
>JBDUBG010000366.1:0-1913 GCA_040004215.1 Pseudolysinimonas sp.
CCAACTCGCGGCATCCTTCGTCGAATGCCCGTGCTCGAATTTCGCTGGTCGAGAAGCCAGCTGGGCCCGCGAGATGAATGATCCGTCGGTGTCCGAGCTCCGCAAGATGAGTCAAAGATGCCCTGATTCCCTGGGCATCGTCACCCACGACGGCCGGATACGGCACGCCGCGCGAGTCGCGATTCACCATGACCGCGTGAATGCCGAGCCGGTAGGCTTCACCGGCCATCGAGGGACCGCTGTGACCGGTCGCGAAGATCAAGCCGTCGACTTGTCGCTGGATGAGCGACTCGAAAAGCTGTCGTTCCGCTTCGTCGCTTCCGTCTGTGTTGACGACGACCGTCGAATATCCGCGGGGTCCGAGGTAGCTGTCGATCCCGCGGACGATCGGCGGGAAGATTGGGTTCGTCAGATCGGGAATGATGACTCCGATCATCATCGACGAACTGGTGCGGAGGCCGCGGGCGATCGGGTTGGCGGTATATCCCAGCTGTTTCGCGGTCTCGCGAACGCGTCGTGCCGTTTCGGGATTGACCTGGTCTTGCGTCTTGGCGTTGAGCGCGCGAGAAACGGTTCCCGGATGCACGCCAGCCAAGGAGGCGACGTCGGCGATCGTGACGCGCCTCGACATGGATCAACGATAGCAGCCGGCATGACCGCTCTCCTGGTGGAATCGGGAGGGGTTGACGGAGCGCCCAGTATGCCGCATTATGAGCATTTACTGCAATCGATTGCGTTTGCAGGCTTCTGAATTGCGTGCGAGGGAGAACGACATGACGTCCACGACAAAGCCCACCATCGGTTGGGTCGGCGCCGGTCGGATGGGAGCCGCATTGGCGACTCGGCTTCTCGATGCTGGATATGACGTCTCGGTCTACAACCGGACCCGGTTAAAGGCCGAACCGCTCGCGCAGAAGGGTGCGACGATCGTCGACCGGCCGGTCGATCTCGC
This sequence comes from Pseudolysinimonas sp., assembly GCA_040004215.1. GTDB lineage: Bacteria > Actinomycetota > Actinomycetes > Actinomycetales > Microbacteriaceae > Lysinimonas. Next base: position 953 of record JBDUBG010000366.1, read on the forward strand.
CGATCGTGACGTGGTGTTCGTCATGGTGTCTGCCTCGCAAGACCTGGAGTCGGTCATGACGGGCGACAATGGGCTGCTGACCGATCCGAACCTCGCACCCGGACTGGTCATCGACTCGTCGACGGTGTCGGCAGAGACGTCGGCGAAGATCCGAGAGAGGGTCGAAGAGCGGCACGCCGACTTCTTGGCCTCGCCAGTGAGCGGCAATCCGAAGGTGATCGCATCCGGAAAGTTGACCGTCGCGGTGTCGGGGCCGCGCACCGCTTTCGAACGTGCCGAGCCCCTCTTGAAGGTCTTGGGCCGAAGCGTCAGCTATGTGGGCGAGGGTGACGTGGCGCGACTCGTGAAGATTGCCCACAACGTCTTTCTGGGTGTGGTGATCCAGTCGCTCGCCGAAATCACGGTGCTGGCTGAGCGTGGCGGGGTGAATCGAGCCGCCTTCCTGGACTTTCTGAATGACTCCGTGATGGGTTCGAGCTTTACCCGCTACAAATCGCCGGCACTCGTCAATCTCGATTTCCATCCGACATTCACTAACGTCCTGCTGAGCAAAGACATCGAATTGGGGTTGGCGGCAGGGAAGCAGCTGGGGGTTCCGATGCCGATCGCCTCGGCCGCCGGGATGCTGGTCGCTTCGGCGATTGGCGCGGGATACACCGATGACGACTTCGCCACCCTGATCCTCGAGCAGGCTCGCCGGTCGGGTTACGAGATCGTGTCTGAGAACACCCCCGTTGACGATGGCCTCGCGCCCGAAGAGGTGTCGTCGTGACCGTGCCGCCCCGTCCGATCGGCGCACCGGGGCACATGGGGGTCGACTACGAGGAGCGCGTCGACTTCGATCGCCTCCGTCGCTACCGGATTGAGCGGGCGAAGGCAGCGCTAGAGGCCAGTGACTGCGGGGCGTTCCTGCTCTTCGACTTCTACAACATCCGCTACACCACGCAGACCTGGATCGGCG
>JBDUBG010000339.1:0-1912 GCA_040004215.1 Pseudolysinimonas sp.
AGGTACTCCATGACCAGGTAGGCGCTTTCGGCATCCTGACCCTGGTCGAAGACGTTGACGACGTTGGGGTGCGCCAAGCGAGCGGCCGAGCGCGCCTCCTGAATGAAGCGCTGCTTGAACTGGCTGTCGTCGGCAAGATGGCTGTGCATGACCTTCACCGCGACGCGGCGCTCGAGGCGCAGATCGGTGGCCAGGTAGACGGTGGCCATCCCGCCTCTGGCGATCCGTGAGCGCACCTGATATCGGCCGTCGATGAGACGACCAATCATCGGGTCAGTCGTGTTGACGCTCACCGTTTGAGTGTAGGCAGACGCATCCTGAACGCCCGGCTGCCACACGGTGCACTACTTGTACTGTGCGAGCCAGGCCCAGGCGCTGGTCTCCCACTTGGCGTACGCGTCGGGATATGCCGAGATCTGCACGGCCTGAGCGGCCTGGGTGATGGTCATCGACTGCCAACCGCGGATGTCGAGCAGGCCGCGGGTGCGTCCGGTGTTCGGGTTGCTCGGGCCGCCGTAGAACAACTCTGTGGCATGCACAGGGTCAAGCAGTTGAGCGGCGGCACCCCATCCGGTGCTCGGCCGCTGCTGGAACATGCCCAGCGAGTCACGGTCGCCGTAGTTGAGGTTGCGGAGCCCTGATTCCTGCATGGCGGCGGCCAGCGCGACCACGATGCCGCGGTCTGGAACGCCCAGACGGTGGCCGGTCTGGATGATGATGCGCACGTTTCCCGCCATCTCGGCGGTGAGCGGGCTGGCTAACCCGGTCGCCTGTGTCGACGCCGGAGCCGTCGTGCTGCCTGCCGTCGGGATCAGGAGGGTGCGTCCCGAGTAGATGATTGTCGACGAGCCCATTCCGTTCGCGGAGAGGATCGCAGCAGTCGTCACGCCGAAGCGCGCCGCGATGGCCGAGACGGTGTCGCCAGCAACGATCTTGTAGCTGGTGCTGGCCGCAGGCGTGGGCTGAGCCGGAGCAGCAGCTGGCAAGGGGGTGACTGCCGCGACCGTCTGGATCGCGAGTGGCGCGCCCCCCGCGGGGATTGCGACGGTCTGACCCGCATAGATGATGCTCGACCAGCTGAGCCCATTCGCGGTCAGGACGGCCTGGGTGGTGACGCCGAATCGCCCGGCGATCGCCGAGATGGTGTCGCCGCGCACGATCGTGTACCGGCCGCCGGTGCCCACCTTCGGAGCGGCAGCCGCAGCGGGGGCGGCCGCGGGTGTGCTGGGCGAGGCGGCGGAGAGCTTGAGGACTTGTCCCGGGAAGATCAGCGACTTCCAGCTCAACCCGTTCAGGGCGAGTACCGATGCGGTTGACAGGCCATAGCGTCCGGCGATCGACGAGACGTTGTCGCCAGCGGTCACGGTGTAGCGCGTGGGAGCCACCGCGACCACCGCATTGCTCTTGGCCGAGGTGAGCAGGATCTCGCGCAAGGTCTTGGCGAGCTCGCTCTTCGGCTTCATGGGACGCTTCGGGGCGGCGGCGGCGGAATCGACCGGTGTGACCAGGTTCAGGCTGACGGTCATTGCGCCGGCCAGAACGATCGGCACCGTTGCCATCAGGCCGGAGCGCAACCGAGCTGAGCGCAGCCGGGCCGCCGCCTCGCTGGAGTCGTGTCGTGAGGTGAGGGCGGCGCTCGACGGCACTAGGCCAGAGAAGACGGTGCGAGCAAACGTCTCACGCTCGAAGATGTCAGTCATCGCGGCCATGCCTTTCCCCGCCCCCGGGATTCGCTGAGACGCCCGGAGTCGGGAGGTCACGCGGATTTCGCAGTAACGCTGTCACAGAAGGCATCCAGAGTCAACCAACGTGGCGGGTGTTGCAGGAGTTTACATGTTCGTAACATTTGATACTCACTCGACTACTCGGCGAGACATGGCAGTCTTGAGGGGTGAGCGACACAACTGGCCCG
>JBDUBG010000088.1:0-6335 GCA_040004215.1 Pseudolysinimonas sp.
GGCACCTACACGCTCCGCCGACACGATCGCGAGGCGATCGGCCATCCCCTGGGCCGCGGCGAGCGCGGCGGGCTGGAGCGTGAAGCCGAGTTGGGCCGCAAACCGCGCGGCACGCAGAATGCGTAGTGGATCGTCGCCGAACGAGACTTCTGGCGCACTGGGGGTACGCAGCAGTCGCGCCATCAAGTCGTCGACACCGCCGGTTGGATCAATAAGCCGGGGATCTGGATGCTCGGCGTCTGGCAGGCGGAGTGCCATCGCATTGATGGTGAAGTCGCGCCGCACGAGGTCGGACTCGAGGCTGTCGCCGAACACCACATCGGGTTTGCGGGTCTCGCCATCGTAGGCATCGCTGCGGTAAGTGGTGATCTCGACGGTGTGCTGGCCGAAGCGGGCGCCAATGGTGCCGAACTCGCGCCCGATCTCCCACACCGCGTCGGCCGCACGGTTCACGATCGCCAGCGTTTGATCGGGCGTCGCGTCAGTGGTCAGATCCAGGTCCGTCACCTGGCGCCCGAGAAACGCATCGCGCACCGGGCCGCCTACCAGCGAGAGTTCGTGCCCGGCGGTCGCAAACAGTGAAGCCAATCGCACCAGCTCGGGAGTCGATGCCAAGCGATTGAGCCGCTCGACGGCGTCCGCAACGCTCTCCATGGCACCCAGGATGACACAGGGCCTCCGCCGGTCCACTCAGGGCCCCCACATCCAGCCTCCGGGTCGGTCGGTCTAAACTCGTGGGCATGTCGGCCGAGCGGAACACAGGCATCCCGCCGTGCCCGTGATCTCGCTGCGGCGGATCTCGCTCGGTGTCGCCGCCGCTCTCGCCACGCTCGTGCTCGCCCTGGGTCCTGCAGGAGGTGCCGCCTCGGTGGATCAGCCGGCCTCTGACGGTGAGCCCTCGTCTGCGACAGTGTCGACGACCCCTCTTTCGCTCGCGGTCCTGGTGCCCCTGACGGTCCGCCCGACCGCGACAGGGCTCATCGATTCGGCGACGCTCGCTGGCTACACGGCTCCGCTCGGCGTGTTGACCCGACAACTCGACGCAGTCATCGGAACGCCGGCCGTGATCGGGATCGACCCGATGATCATCGCTTCGATCCGCGTGCTCGGAAGCTCAGCCCCGGCATCCGCCGTCAACTGGCTCGACGAACTGCGCACCTCTGGCAATGAGATCTTCGCCCTCGCTTACGCGGATGCCGACCTGGCGAGCCTGGCGCGCGCCGACTCCCTGGCGCTGCGGGATCCCCTCGACTTCCAGTTCGCTGTCGACTCTCGCAACTTCGGACCGGCGGCGACGACCGGGCCAACTCCCACGGCATCGGCGAGCGCGACGGCAACGCCTGGCCCCGTGTCAAGCACCCCACAGCCGCTGCCCACTGATGCCGCAGACGTGCTCGCCTGGAGTTACACCCTGACGAAAATCGCCTGGCCCGCCGACGACACCGTCATCTCGGCTGATCTGCCCAAACTCAGCGCCGCGGGCTACCAGAATGTGGTGCTCACCTCCCGCAACGTGTCGGCCACCACGTCGGGCCACGTCGATTTCGCAGGGATCCACGGCATCGTCGCTGACGACCGCATCACCGCTTTGGTGCGCGCGGCTGTCTACTCAAGCGATCCCGGCGGCCCACAGGCTGCCTTGGCTCAGCTGAACTCAGCACTCACGGGAATAGCTGCCGCCTCGCCGGGCCGCACCGTCGTCGCGGCACTAGACCGCCGGTGGCCCCTCGGCGCACTCAACCTGAACGCGCTGTTCCAGGACCTCGTGACGCAGGCCTCCGTCAACCCCGTCGGTCTCACTGCCGTGCTCGCGGGCGCGCACCCCGCGGCCACCATTGTCGACGAACCCGGTGATGTGACTCACCCTGACAAGGTCGAATCCGCAATCCTCGCCACAGCACAGGATGCCCGGTTCGCCACGGTCGCCACTGACCCGTCTGCTCTCACCTCGCCCGGCAGACTCGCGCTGCTCGCGCTGCTCGCCGTCTCCTGGCTGCGCGGCACCGACGACTGGTCAACCCAGGTGGATACCTTTCTGACCAACTCTGACACCTTGCGCAACTCGGTGCAGATCGTGGCAAGCAGCAATCTCGTCGTCGGGTCGGGGGCCACCAACATTCCCGTGACCGTGAGCAACGCGCTGAGGGTGCCCATCACCGTGTACGTCAACGTTGACTCACCGAGTTCGGTGCTGCAGGTTCGTGCTCAGAACGTGGCACTCACCGTCGAGCCCGGCTCGTCAAACAAGGCAGCGATTCCGGTCGCCGCTCTCACTAACGGCCAGGTGACCACCACAGTCACGCTCAGTTCGGCGACGGGGGTGCCCATCGGCAATCCCGACTTCGTGAATGTTGACCTCCACCCCGGCTGGGAGAGCGTCGGCACCACCATCGTGGTCGTGCTTCTGATTTTGGTCTTCGGGGGTGGCCTCGTGCGCAACATCGTGAGGCGGCGCGCACGACGTGGCGGTGAGAACCTCGATGACTGACCTCGGCGACGGAGACCCGATGGCTCGGTCCGACGTACCAGGCGACACCGCTCCGCTCATCATCCCGTCGCGGACGCCACGAGACGGCCTCCTCCGAGCGGGTGCAGCCCTGGCGACCGGAACCGTGGTATCGCGGGCTCTTGGCTTTATCAGCGCCGCCATACTGGCCTGGACCATCGGTCAGCAGAACCAAGGTGCGAATGCCTTCGCCATCGCCAACCAATTGCCCAACAACATCTACACGATCGTGGCTGGCGGCCTCATGAGCGCGGTGCTGGTTCCGCAGATCGTGCGTGCAGCTCACCACGCCGACGGCGGTCAACGCTTCGTCAACCGACTCGTCACGCTCGGCATCGTCGCGTTTCTCGCTGTCACCCTGATCGCAACGCTGTGCGCGCCCCTGCTGGTCACGCTCTACACCGGGCAGGGGGGTGCTGCCCTCCAGGGAAACGGCTTTGCACTTGCGGTGAGCCTTGCCTACTGGTGCATGCCGCAGATCTTCTTTTACGCGCTGTACAGCCTTCTCGGCGAAGTGCTCACGGCACGCGGCATCTTCGGCCCGTTTACCCTCGCGCCGGCACTGAACAACGTCGTGGCGATCGCCGGACTCGTGGTCTTCGCGATCCTGTTCGGTGTCGATCCGGCGCACCGTGACCCGTCAAGCTGGGATGCCGCGAGGGTGGGAGTCCTGGCTGGCACGGCAACCCTCGGCGTGGCGTCACAGGCCCTCATTCTGCTGGCGTTCTGGCGCCGCACCGGGCTTCACTTCCGCCCAGACTTCCGCTGGCGCGGGGTCGGTCTCGGATCGGCCGGAAAAATGGCGGCCTGGAGCTTTGGAATGATCATCGCCAATCAATTGGCGGGCATCGTGCAGAGCCAAGTTGCTGTTTCGGCGGGCGTCAACGACCCGTCGGTGGCGGTTCTGCGCACGAGCTTCCTGATCTTCATGTTGCCGTACTCCATCATCGCCGTCTCGATCGCAATGCCGTTCTTCACCCGAATGTCGGCCAGCGCCCGCGATGGAAAGACCGACGCCCTGCGCGACGACCTGTCGAGTTCGCTTCGCACCGTCATTTTGCTCATCGCCGGAGCCGGCGTCGCCCTGGCCGCGGCGGCTCTGCCCTTTGCCGCCTTCTTCGCGCACGACACCCGCGAGACGGTCGGCATCGGCGGGGTCTTGCTCGCGTATCTCGTCGGGCTGGTCCCGCTGAGCACGCAGGCGCTGGTGCAGCGCACCTTCTACGCGCTTGGTGACACCCGAACTCCCTTTTTCGCGCAGTTGCTCCAGGCCGGCCTGTTCGTGGGAGGAGCCTTCGCGGTTCTGTTGCTGCCCTCGTCGGCCATCGCCGCCGGGATCGCGATCGTGACGTCTCTTGCCGGCACGATTCAAACCGTTGTTCTGACCTCTTTGCTGCGGCGGCGGCTGGGTGGGATCGACGGTCGGCGCATTCTGCGTCGCTTTGGCGTCTACGCCCTCGCCACGATCCCCGCCGTGGCCGTCGGCTTGCTCGTGCTGTGGGTGCTCGGCGGGCTGTCGCCCATCGGGTTGCCCACCATCGGCTTCGCCTACGCGAACAAAGCTGCATCGCTGGTTTCGGTGGTCGTTATTGGCGCGGTGACTCTTGCGGTCTACCTCGGGGTGCTCACCCTGGCGCGGGTGCCTGAACTGCGCGAGCTCCTGCTACCGCTCAGAAGCCGTCTGACTCGCTCCTGACCGGGAATGGCGCGCACCTACAATTGGTTGTGCTCCCTGTCGAGCTAACTGAAGGAGTGCTGACGACATGCGTCAAGTCATCATTGTTGGGTCGGGACCTGCCGGATACACGGCGGCCATCTACGCGGCCCGGGCCAACCTCGCCCCCCTGGTGATCGCAAGTTCTGTCGAGTTCGGCGGCGAGCTCATGAAGACCACAGACGTCGAGAACTTCCCTGGATTTCCTGACGGGATCATGGGCCCAGACCTGATGGTCAAGATGCAGGAACAGGCCGAAAAGTTTGGGGCCGAGATCGTCTACGACGACGTCACCCAGCTTGAACTCGACGGCGACGTCAAGCGGGTCACTCTCGGCAATGGTGATGTGCACGAGGCCCTCACGGTGATTTACGCGACAGGATCGGCCTACCGCAAGCTGGGGCTCGACGACGAGACGCGACTCTCGGGCTACGGCGTCTCGTGGTGCGCCACCTGCGACGGCGCCTTCTTCAAGCAGAAGAAGGTCGCGGTCGTCGGCGGCGGCGACTCCGCGCTCGAGGAGGCAACGTTCCTCACCCGCTTCGCCGACAAGGTCTACCTGGTGCATCGCCGCGACAAACTGCGTGCCTCCGCAGCACTGCAAGACCGCGCGTTCGCCGACCCCAAGATCGAGTTTCTCTGGAACGAAGAGGTTGCGCACGTCTACGGTGATGAGAAGGTCACCGGAATCGGACTTCTCGACACCACTACCGGTGAAGAGAAGACCCTCGACGTGACCGGGATGTTCGTGGCGATCGGTGCCGACCCTCGCACGCACCTCGTCCACGGCCAGCTCGAGCTGACGGATGAGGGCACGATCCAGGTCGAGGGCCGCAGCTCGCGCACGAGCCTCCGGGGCGTCTTCGCCGCCGGCGACGTGGTCGACCCGACGTACAAGCAGGCTGCCACGGCTGCCGGCTCAGGAGTCGTGGCGGCATTGGACGCCGAGAAGTATCTCGCGGAACTCTCGCCAGAGTTGCTCGCACTTGCCGAAGCCGGGAATCCCGCGGCAACCGCAGCAGTTGCTTAACACAGGCCTACGAAAGAAGGAAAAGATGTCAACTGCGAAGGATGTGACAGACGCCACGTTCCAGAGCGAGGTGCTCGACTCAGGGAAGACGATCATGGTCGACTTCTGGGCTGAATGGTGCGGCCCGTGTCGCGCCGTCGGACCGATCCTTGACCAGATTGCCGCTGAGCATTCCGACAAGCTCACGATCGTCAAGCTCAACGTCGACGACAACCCCGAAACCGCGATGAAGTACGGCATCACCTCGATCCCCGCGATGAAGGTGTACCGCGGCGGCGAGGTCGTCAAGACGGTCATCGGCGCCAAGCCGAAGCCGGCACTTGAGGCCGACCTGGCCGAGTTCCTGGCGTAGTAACAGCGCGATGTTTGGCCCTCTCCCCGCAATGGGAGGGGGCCTTTCTGTGCCACCAGATACCCTGGAACGTCTCTGACGAACGGACCAGACATGGACACCTCACCGGGCAACAACCTCGACCCCTGGTATTCGCACTACGCCGAGCGCACCGCTGGGCTCACCGTCTCAGAGGTCCGAGCCCTGTTTGCCGTTGCCAGCCGCCCCGAGGTGGTCTCGCTGGCGGGCGGCATGCCGTTCGTCTCGGCGCTTCCGCAGCAACTTTTGCTGACGGCGGTCGATCGCACCATCCGGGATCACGGTGCCGTCGCGCTCCAGTACGGCTCGGGTCAAGGCCTGCCCCGGCTCCGCGAACAGATTCTCGAGGTGATGGCCCTGGAGGGCATCCGAGCTGGTGTTGACGACGTGGTGGTCACCACCGGCTCCCAGCACGCCCTGGAGCTCGTCTCCAAGCTTTTCCTTGACCCCGGTGACGTGGTGATCGCCGAAGGCCCCAGCTACGTGACGGCGCTCGTGGTGTTCCGCAGCTTTCAGGCGGATGTCGCCCATGTCGAGATGGATGAGTTCGGTCTCATCCCCCAGTCATTGCGCGACACCATCGCCCGGCTGCGCGGTGAGGGTCGCCGGATCAAGTTTCTCTATACGATCCCGTCGTTCCAGAACCCGATGGGAGTCACCCTCAGCTGGGAGCGCCGCATGGAGGTGCTCGAAATCGCCCGGGAGAACGACATCC
>JBDUBG010000309.1:0-6302 GCA_040004215.1 Pseudolysinimonas sp.
CTCAGCTGTCGAAACTGGTCGACGTCGATGACGAGTCGTACGCGCTCGATGTCGACGCTCTTGCCGCGTTCGACCGCTCGGCCGATCTCGGGCAGTTGCGCGTGCCTGCCGTGTTCGTCAGCGGCGAGTTCGACCTCGTGACCACGCCGGAGCAGATGAGCCAACTGGCCGACCAGGTGGCCGGCTCGCGGAGCGTTGAGCTCGCCGGTGTCTCGCATCTCTCGGTGATTGAGGCACCGGATGCCGCGGCTCACGAGATCGCGAGGTTACTGGCCGACTCTGCCCAGGGAATGCGCACGCGACGAGCCGTCTTGGGCGACGCCCACGTCGACCGAGCCACGGCTGCGGCGACCGCCGAGACGCAACCGTTTCAAGACTTCATCACGCGCTATGCCTGGGGCGAGATCTGGTCACGGACCGAGCTGAGTCGTCGCGACCGCAGCATCGCGACGCTGGCCGTGCTGGTCGCTGACTCGCACGAAAGCGAGTTGCGGATGCACATCCGCGCAGCCCTGCGCAACGGCCTGACCCGCAGCGAGATCGCCGAAGTAATCATGCACACCGCCCTGTATGCCGGGCTTCCGCCCGCGAACAGCGCTCTCGCGGTGATGCGCGAAGTGTTCGAGAACCTTGAGGCCGACGAGACCGATCAGCCCGATCAGCCCGTTCAGACCGAGCAGGAAGGCTCGCGATGACCGAGCTCAAAGACGCGGTGATCTGCTCGCCGTTGCGCACCCCGGTCGGCCGGGCGGGCGGAGCGCTGGCACCGTTGTCGGCTCTCGATCTCGCGACGGCGGTGCTGCGTGGCTTACTCAAGCGCTCAGCCGTGCCAGGGGATGCCGTCGACGGCGTCATCATGGCTCAGTGCTACCCCACGATGGAGGCACCGCCGATCGGTCGGGTCGCCGCTCTCGACGCGGGGCTTCCGGTTACAGCGACCGGCTACCAGCTCGACCGACGATGCGGCTCGGGTCTGCAAGCGGTGCTCAATGCCGCCATGGAGATCCAGACCGGGGTCAGCGAGTTGGTCATCGCGGCCGGCGTCGAGTCGATGAGCAATGCGCCGCTCTACACCGAACAGGGTCGTCGGGGCGTGCCGGCCGGTGGCCTGCTGCTGCACGACGCCTTGAGTCGTGGCCGCGAGCGCGCGGGCGGGCGTGACTATCCGACCCCGGATGGCAATGTCGGCACCGCCGAGACGTTGCGAGCGCAGTACGGCATTTCACGCGAGGCGCAGGACGCGCTGTCACTCCGCTCTCATCAGCGTGCCGTCGAGGCGCAGCAGTCTGGCGCTTTCGACGCCGAAATCTTGCCGCTCGACGTGCCGACTCGTCGGGGGAGCGTCCACGTCGACCGGGACGAGCATCCCCGTGCTGACACCTCGCTGGAGGCGCTCGCGGCTCTGCGACCGGTCATGGGTGCCGCCGATCCCGGAGCCACCGTGACCGCCGGCAACTCCAGTGGTCAAAACGATGCGGCGGCCGCCTGCATCGTGACGACTCCCCAACGCGCAGAGGAACTCGGGCTCACTCCAGTGTTGCGACTGCGCTCCTGGGCGGTGGCCGGCGTCGACCCTCGACTGTTCGGCATTGGTCCGGTGCCAGCGGCACACCTGGCACTCCAGCGCGCCGGGCTCGGCTTCGCCGACCTCGACGTTCTCGAACTCAACGAGGCGTTCGCTGTTCAGGTACTCGCCTGCTTGCACGACTGGGGGATCGATCCCGAGGATCCGCGCGTGAATCCACGGGGCAGCGGGATCTCGATCGGGCATCCGCTCGGGGCCACCGGGGTGCGCATGCTGGCGACGCTCGCGCACGAACTTCCGGCACTCGATGGCCGCTTCGCCCTCGAGACGATGTGCATTGGCGGCGGCCAAGGCCTGGCTGCGGTCTTCGAGCGCGTCTGAGTTCGGGGCAGCCAGCTGGCGGCGGCTAACCCGGCGCGATTACCGACGCTCGATCAGTTCGACGCCGAGCCAGTTCGCAAGTTCACCGATCTCGGCGGTGACCATGTCGAGTTCCTCGGCGTCCAGCCCGGTGAACTCGTGCACCGCCGCCACGTTGAGCAGCTTCTTGTCGCGGTCGACGGCGGCCTCCAGCATCCCCACGAAGCGATCACCCATCAGGATCGGGTGGGCGAACAGCCCGTAGCGGCGTTGTGGCTTCGGTTTGAACTGCTCGAGCACGTAGTCGAACTCGAAGAGTTCGCGCAGCCGTGGTCGGTCGAACAGCATCCCGTCGTAGGGGCTGAGGAACGCGACCCGCCCGCCGTCGTCTTCCTCGAGCGCGGCGACCGCCTCGGGGTCGACGCGGTACTTCTGCTTCATCCCTTCGACCACAGCTGGCTCGCCCGCGGTGCCTACGGGGGTCCACGGCGACTTCTGCTTCGCGATGCCGGCGGCCTTCAGGCGGCGTTCGTCAAGTTGCGCGGCCGCCTCATCTTCTGCGAGCTCTGGCAGATCGTTCGGATAGACCCGTTCCGCGAGATCCCAGAGCCGGTGGCGCCCCTCGCGCCGGACAATCGCGACGAGCCCTTGCCTCATCAGGAAGTCGAGCATGTGCGGAACCTGGTTGGCGCCGAACCACCCGTCCGGCGGCTTTTCGACCTGGGCCGTGTCGGGAATCTGGCTTGCGAGCAACGGCCCCTCGGCTCGCAACCGCGCGAGCACCTCCGAGCGAAAGTGGTCGTTGGCGACCAGCCAGGCGCGCGTGCTCTCGCGCCGTGGCCAGCGCCGCATGGCCGGAAGCATCGCTGGCAGCAAGCTGATCGGACGGAATGCCCCGTCGAACTCGAACAGCAGGCGGTCGCGCTCGACAGCCTTCTTCAACTGGCCTGGCTCGTAGGCATAGCCGATGCGCGACCACAGAATGGTGTGCTCGGCAGGGGCGATGACCGCGGTCGGGTCGATCTTGATCGCTCCGAGTTGCTCGGCCACCTCGACCACATCGCCGGGCCGCACGGCATCCAGCAGCTGCGCGCGCACCGCGATGCGTCGCGCCTGGTCGCGCGTGAGCTGGTGCGTCGTCACCACTACCGCAGGTTAGCGCGGGGCATCGACGTCCGGGTCGGTGGCTGCGCGCACGGCGTCGACCAGCTGGCGTCGTGCGTCTCGTCCCGTGCGGGTGGGCAGCAGAGGGTAGACGTGCAACTGGCCGTGCACTTCGTGGACGTCGATCTGGACCCCGGCTGCTGCGACCTTCGCGGCGAGAAGGCGGGCATCCGGATTCAGGATGTCGCGGGTTCCGGTGAAGAGCGTGATGGGCCCGAGCCCGCTGAGCTCGCCGAAGAGCGGGCTCACCACCGGATCGTGGATGTCGAGTTCGCCAGCCCAGTGACGGGCGAACTCGATGCCTCCCGGCACGGCAAGCCACGGGTCACTCGGTTGCACCGCCGGGATCTGCGGGTTGGTGAAGGTGAGATCTACCGACGGTGAGATCAGCACGGTTCGTGCGAGCGTGACGGCATGCTCGTTGCGCAGTTGGAGTGCTGCCGAGAGCGCGATCTGCCCGCCGGCAGAATCTCCGGCGAGCACCGTGGCACCGAACTCTCTGCGGTTCTCGAGGACGAGCTGCACGAACGTGGCGACAACGTCGGCCGCGGTGCCGAAGGGAACGAGGGGGTAGATCACCAGGTCAACCGCGACCTGAGCCTCGGCAGCCAGCTGTGCCGCGAGTTGCCAGTGCTGCAGTGCGACCTCATTCACCCAGGCGCCGCCATGGGCGTAGATCACCGTGCCGCGTGAGGCTCCCACTGCGGGGGTGATGCGGTACACCGGCCAACCGTGCCGGTGCGTCACGTTGATCAGGATGTCGCGCCGCAACCCGCGCGGAGCCCCGAAGCTCGTCGGGTGCAGAGCCCGCTCGGCCATCCGCTCTCGCGCCGCATCCACACTCAGGAACGTGCGGTTCGCCCGCGTCGCGCGAAAGAACAGGGGTAGGAAGAACTCGGGGGCGATGGCCACCTATCCAGTGTGCACGTTCGACGACGCAGTGGTCAGCCGCTCCCGAGGCGGTTCCGGCAGCTTTGCCACGGTCACTGGCCGAGAGTGAAGCTCGCGCGTCGTCGGTTCCCGACAGGATGGTTGAGTGACCAGACGCGCCATCATCCTGTTCGCCGCCTTGGGCGTCGCGTGGGGCATCCCGTACCTGCTCATCAAGGTGTCGGTTGCCGAGCTCGACCCCGCCATGGTGGTGCTGGCGCGCTGCACGCTCGGCGCGCTGGTCCTGCTGCCTCTAGCGATCGCGCGTCGGCAGGTGCTGGTCGTGCTGAAGCGCTGGCGGCCGCTGCTGGCATACACGGTGATCGAGATCGTCGTGCCCTGGTTCTTTCTCAGTACGGCGGAGCAGAAGCTGCCGAGTTCAACCGCGGGGTTGCTGATCGCGGCGGTGCCGCTGGTCGGTGTCGCGGTGGCGTTCTTCTTCGGTCGGCCCGCGAGGCTGTCGCCCGGCAACTGGCTGGGGATCCTGGCCGGGATGCTCGGCGTCGCAGCCCTGGTCGGGCTAGATGTCGCCGGGTCCGACCTGATCGGAGTCGCTGAGATCGCAGTGGTCGTGGTCTGTTACGCGATCGGCCCCGCCATCCTGTCCCGCTGGATGTCCGATCTGCCCGGCGTCGGGGTGGTCGCCGTCTCGCTCGGAATCGCCGCCCTGGCCTACCTGCCGTTCGTCGCCGTCACCCACGGCTTTCCAACTCGGGTTCCCTCGCTGCCGGTGATCCTGTCAATCGTGGCACTAGCCGCCGTGTGCAGCGCCGCCGCGTTCCTCATCATGTTCGCGTTGATCGCCGAGATCGGCCCGATGCGGATGACGACGATCACCTACGTCAACCCCGCGGTCGCGATCGCTGCAGGCGCCCTGGTACTGGGAGAGCGGATCACGATCTGGACGGTGGTCGGATTCGTGCTGGTGATCGGCGGGGCGTACCTGGTGACGCGGCACCGCCGCGAACCGCAGACCGATCGGTGACCGTTGCGCGTCGGCGGCCAGCAGCGCAGAGTTGACGCATGACCAATGATCCGAACTGGCGTCTGCCTGAGGTTCCCGCCTTCGCCCTCGAGAGCCCCGACTTCGTCGAGGGCGAGAAGCTGCCCGACTGGTCACGCGCCGACGGCGAGAACCGAGCGCCGACACTGCGCTGGTCGGGGGCGCCTGACGGCACCAAGAGCTTTGTCGTGACGCTCTTCGACCCTGACGCGCCAACCGGCAGCGGCTTCTGGCACTTTGCGGCGTTCGACCTTCCGGCTGCCACGACCGAGCTGCCGAGCGGTGTTCAGCTGCCCGAGCCGGCCCGGATTCTCAAAAACGAGGTGGGGCAGCGTGCCTATATGGGTGCCGCGCCCCCACCTGGCGATGGACCACACCGTTACTTCTTCACGGTCAGCGCGCTGAGCGTCGACCACCTTGAGCTCTCGGATGACGCAACTCCCGCCGTGCTCGGCTTCACGCTGCGCGCCAGTCTGCTGGGTCGCGCGCAGTTGATGGGAACTCAAGAGACGGTGAGCTGACGCAGACTGTTCTCATGACTACGACGAACGTGTACCAGCCCGGCGTGTGCAACATCGGACCCGCCGAGATTCGTCAGCGGCGTCGGGTGGGATGGATCGGACTCGCCGCGGCCGTCGTCTTCCTCGCGCTCGCCTTCGCACTGCACCTTCCGGCGCCGTTCCGGTTGCTCGTGGCGCTGCCGGTCGGCATGGGCGCCACCGGGTTTCTGCAGGGGGCGTTTCACTTCTGCGTGCGGTTCGGCACGCAGGGCCTCTTCAACTTCGGCGAAATGGGTGCCGAAGAGCAGGTGTACGAGGCCGAGTACCGCCGCAAGGATCAGCGAAAAGCGATCCTGATCGCAGGGCTCTCGCTACTGATCACGGTCGTCGTCGCGGGGGGCGCGTTCCTCATCCCGCTTTCGTGACCGCGGCGGGTGTCGCCGCTGTCTTCGGCCCACCCAGTCGGTAGAAGAAGAACGGGATCGCCGACAGCACGCAGCTGATCGCCGGGATGACCGTGATCGAGAAGAACACGGTGTTCTGCAGCTCTGGCGTGATCTTCACGCCGTCCTGGTAGCCGGCGAGCACAACGAAAGCTCCGAAGACGAGCACCGCGAGCGCTCCCATGATCTTCGACGAGAAGGTCAGGGTCGCGAACGAGATGCCGTCGTTGCGCACGCCGGTGCGACGCTCGACGTCGTCGACGGCATCCGCGATCAGGGTGGTCTGCACCACCAGGAAGATGCCGAGGGTCAGGCCGGTCAGGAAGATGAAGACGATCATTCCGAGCAGGCTGGCGAAGCCGACCAGCCAGAGCGCC
>JBDUBG010000065.1:0-1896 GCA_040004215.1 Pseudolysinimonas sp.
CAGCGAGCAACGGCTTCAGAAGATGGGCCTCATCAACTACTGGGGCTACAACACCCTGAACTTTTTCACCCCGCATGCCGGCTATGCGAGCCGCGCCGCACAGTTCGGTGGCACCGGCGCGGTGCTGCGCGAATTCAAGGGGATGGTGCGGTTGCTGCACGAAGCCGGCCTCGAAGTCGTGCTCGACGTGGTTTACAACCACACAGCAGAGGAGGGCCGCGATGGCCCCACCAGCTCGCTGCGTGGGCTCGACGACGCGCACTACTACCGGCACCTGCCCGACGGCAGCTACCTCGATACCACCGGATGCGGCAACACCATCGACTACTCAGCCCCCGCCGCCCAGCGGATCGTGCTCGACTCGCTGCGCTACTGGGCGAACGAGGTGCAGATCGACGGGTTCCGCTTCGACCTGGCCGTCACTCTGGCACGCGACGCGGATGCGGCGTTCACCGCTGACCATCCGCTGATCGCCGCGATTGGCTCCGACCCCGAGCTCGACGGAGTGAAGCTGATCGCTGAGCCCTGGGACCTGGGCATCGACGGCTGGCAGGTCGGCAACTTTCCGCGGCCGTGGTCGGAATGGGATGACGGCTACCGTGACCGGATGCGCAACTTCTGGTTGCGTGACATCGCTACGGCCCGTGGCGACAGCCCAGCGAATGACGGCTCAGCTGAAGACGGCCCGGCGGAACATCCGGGGCTGCCCAGCGATGGCATCGGCTCGCTGGCCCGTCGGCTGGCTGGGTCGAACCACGTGTTCTCGCTGGAGCGCGGGCCGCTAGCCAGCGTGAACTTCATCACAGCGCACGACGGCTTCACCGCCGCTGATCTGGTCGCGTACGACAACAAACACAACGTCGGCAACGGCGAAGACAACCGCGACGGCTCCAACGACAACAAGTCCTTCAACCACGGCGTCGAGGGCGAGACGAGTGACCCAGTCGTGCTCGCGGCCCGACGTAAAGCCGTGCGCAACCTGCTGGGCACGCTGCTGCTGAGTGCCGGCATCCCGATGCTGACGGCGGGTGACGAGTTCGGGCGGACCCAGCGGGGAAACAACAACGCATACTGCCACGACGACGACCTCACCTGGTTGAGCTGGGAGCGTGAGCCGTGGCAGCAGGAGTTGCTGGAGGTGGTGCGGCAACTGACCAGACTGCGACGCGAGAATCCGGCGTTGCGTCCGGTGCGATACGGGCGGTTCGGCGAGACGACGCCGAGTGCCACTCAGATGGACTGGTACAACAAGCAGGGGTTGTCGATGTCGCCAGACGACTGGGGTTCTCCCGCGGAGCGCACGCTGCAATTTCTTGCGGCGTCAACCCCGGAGTTCGAGGAGTTCAACCGCATCCTCCTCGTGGTGCACGGTCTCGAGACAAGCGTGACGGTGACGCTCCCCGAGCACGCAGGCGTGACGGATTACACGCTGCTCTGGGACTCGTCTCACGACGAACTGCACGAGCCTGACCCTGTCGACGGCGCGCCCCGCCACGCGCCGGGCAGCGAGCTGGAGGTCGGCCCGACCTCGATGCGCCTGTTTCGGGCCCATTAGGCTCACCCCATGGCACAGCCCCTGCCGATCGCCGGGTGGTACCCCGATCCCGAGTTTTCCGGACACGACCGGTGGTGGGACGGCATGAACTGGTCAGAGAATCGGCGGACCTCGGGCGCCGCTGTGGCGCCGACCGTAGCTCCCGTGTCGCCGCACGGCACTGGCTTGTACATTCCCGGCGAGCCGCGGCTGATCATCCCTCCCGCGCCCGCCTATTCCCCCGCGCCAGTGGTGCGCAACAATCTGGCGCTCATCGGATTCATCCTGTCGCTGAGCGGATTCGTCGTGCCGTTCGTGCTCAACTCGCTTGCCGGCGGCATCGTGTCTGCGCTGGCGCTCCG
>JBDUBG010000161.1:0-6261 GCA_040004215.1 Pseudolysinimonas sp.
CGCCCGCGAAGCGCTGGAGCTCACAAATACAGCGAACGTCACGTCGTTCTCGGTGGTCGGGAGTGTCATCACCTACACGCTCGAGCTCACGAACGGTGGCAACGTCACCCTCACGTCGCCCACGATCGTGGACGCCAGCCCCAGCACGTGCGGCGCCATCGCCGGGCCAATCGCTCCCGGCCTCTCGGTGTCGTGCACCGCTTCCCACACGGTGACTCAGGCAGATATCGATGCCGGTTCGGTGACCAACACCGCGAACGCGGGCGCGATTGCACCCAACGCAGATGTCGTCGAGGCGGAGCCAGCGGTCGCAGATACGCCCGCGGATCAGACGATCGCGCTGACGCTCGCGAAGTCCGTGACCGAACCCGCGTTCGATGCCGTCGGTGATGACCTGCACTACTCGCTCACCGTGACCAACGGCGGCAACACGACGCTTACCGCGGCGACCATCGCGGATGCTGCACCCGGCAGCGGAAACTACGTCACCGACTGCGCGACGGTGAGCGCCACACTGGCCCCCGCCGCGACGGTCTCGTGCAGCGCCACATACACGGTCGCGCAAAGCGATCTCGATGCGGGTGCTGTGACGAACAACGCGCTGGGCAGCGCCCACGACCCCGCCGGGAACCCACACCCGTCGAACAGCGCCGCCGCAACATCGCGTGCCGTTCAGCTCGCGACACTGCACCTCGTTGAGTCGGCGGTCGAGACGAGCTACAGCAATGTCGGCGACGTGCTGCAGTTCCCCATCACCGTGACCAACACAGGAAACGTGACGTTCACCAGCACCACGATTTCTGACTCCTCACCGGGAGACGGCGCCTTCAGCACCAACTGCGGAACCGTGGCGGTCGCGCTCGCCCCCGGCGCCTCGAGGGGCTGTCAGTCGAGCTATACGATCACCGCGACCGACCTCGCCGCCGACAGCCTCACTAACGAGGCCAGCGCTTCCGCCGTCGCTGCGGGCGGTGCGGGCGTCCCTGCGGTCGACGCGCAGGTCAGCGTCGCCCGCGTCGCACCGACCCTCGCGATGACAGGGACTGGAGTGGCCACGTTGGTGCTCATGATGCTCGCGCTCCTGCTCGCCGGCGTCGTTGCGACCTCGATGCGTCGCAAGCGCGTGGAAGAGGGTGAGGGGTGACCCCGCGGTCGCCATCCGCCACCGACCCGCGTTGTGACCGTTGATGGTTGTGTGAGGATAGCGACATGCGCGTCGCCGAACTGCTCGCGCCGCGCGATCTCGCCACCGTTGAGCTGACGAAGGACAATGATGAGCACGCACGAAAGCGCGAGCAGCACCCCCGGCCCCAACGACGACGCACTCCTTGTCGACACGGTGTTCCCGATCGCTGACCTGCTCACCGATGACGAGCGCGCCTGGCAACAGAAGGCTCGCGCGTTCGCGACAGAGCGCATCCTGCCGGTGATCGACGACGACTTCGAGAACAAGCACTTCCGGCGCGAGCTGGTGAGCGAGCTCGGGGCTGCCGGATTTCTCGGCATGCAGCTGACCGGCTACGGCTGCGCGGGAGCCAGTGCGGTCGCGTACGGTCTGGTCTGCCTCGAACTCGAGTCGGCAGACAGCAGCTGGCGCACGTTCGTGTCGGTGCAGGGCTCGCTCGCCATGTCGGCCATCTACCAGCACGGCTCCGCTGAGCAGAAGAACGAGTGGCTGCCGCGTCTGGGTCGTGGTGAGGCGATCGGATGCTTCGGGCTCACAGAACCGAGCGGTGGCAGCGACCCCGCGGCGATGCAGACGACCGCGCGCCGCGACGGCGACGACTGGGTCATCGACGGAACGAAACGGTGGATCGGGCTCGCCAACATCGCTGACATCGCCGTGATCTGGGCGAAGGATGCGGCGGATGGCGTGGTGCGCGGCTTCCTGGTGCCCACCTCGACGCCCGGCTTCGCGGCCACTCCGATCGCCGGCAAGCTCTCGATGCGCGCGTCGATCCAGTGCGACGTGGTGCTCGACGGCGTTCGCGTTCCGGAGTCGGCCATGCTGCCGGGTGCCCGCGGGCTCTCTGGCCCGTTCGCCTGTCTCAACGAGGCCCGCTTCGGAATCGTCTGGGGAGCAATGGGCGCCGCGCGCAGTTGCCTCGAGACCGCCATCGCGCGTGCGCGCAGCCGCGAGGTCTTCGGGCATCCGATCGGAAGTCGACAGCTCACCCAGGCGAAACTCGCCGACATGTTCGTCGAATACGAGAAGGGTGTGCTGCTGGCGCTGCACCTCGGGCGCCTGAAAGAGCGCGGCGCGCTCACCCCCGCCCAGATCAGCGTCGGCAAACTGAACAACGCGCGCGAGGCGCTCAAGATCGCTCAGACCGCCCGGTCGATTCTCGGTGGCGACGGGATCACCAACGAGTTCCCGGTGATGCGGCACATGGCCAACCTCGAAACGGTGCGCACCTACGAGGGCACCGACGAGATCCATCAGCTGGTGCTGGGCCGCGAACTAACCGGAATCAACGCGTTCTGAGCAGACGAGGCACGCCAGAGCGAAGCCCCCGAACCGAACCGGTCCGAGGGCTTCGCCGTGGAGGCTGCTCAGCAGCAGGTGCACCCTTCGGCGCAGTCTGCCGTGCAGCAGCTGGTGTCACAACATTCCGTCATGATCGCCTCCTCTCCGTCCGTTGTTTGCGGGCGGTCTGATCGGCGGTGATGTCCTCAAGGAGGGCACCAACTCGCCGTTTGATGTCGTCGCGAATCGGGCGGACCTCATCCAGGTCGAGCCCGGCCGGGTCTCTGAGCTCCCAGTCCTCGTAGCGGGTACCGGGGAAGATCGGACAGCTGTCACCGCATCCCATCGTGATCACCACATCCGACTCACGCACCTGCTCCGTCGTCATCAACTGCGGAACCGCCTGCGAGATGTCGATGCCCGCCTCGGCCATCGCGGCGATCGCGATCCGGTTGATCTGGTCGCCGGGCTCAGAGCCGCCGGAGCGAACCTCGACTGACCCGTCCGACAGTTCGCGCATGAAGCCAGCGGCCATCTGCGACCGCCCCGCGTTGTGCACGCACACGAACAGCACCGTCGGTTTGTCAGTCATGGGCGGCACCTCCAGTCAATCGATGGGAGTCGATGGATCGAGTATGACTTTAAACATCGACGCTCGTCAATGTTTGTGTCAGAATGCCTGCATGCCCGTCGCCGAACTGCTCCCGCTCCGAGACCTCGCGGCCTGCTGCGCACCGATCACCCGCGCCGTCATCTCCGAGGCAGAAGCCGAGGCATTCGCCCGCACACTGAAGGCGGTAGCCGATCCTGCCCGGCTGCGACTCATCTCGATGGTCTCTGCGCACGAAGACGGCGAGGCCTGCGTCTGCGACCTGACCGAACCACTCGGACTCTCGCAGCCGACTGTCTCGCACCACCTCAAGGTGCTCGTCGACGCCGGCATCCTCTCGCGCGCAAAGCGGGCGACCTGGGCGTACTACCGACTCGTTCCGGGGGCGCTCGACTCGATCGCTGGCGTGCTCAGCCCGCTCTAGACTCCGTGTGCCGATCACCGGCGGTGGCGCGGCAGGGTCTGCCGACTCCGGTGCCCCGCTTCGACGGCTTATGTTTGCTCACACCGACCCCGGTCATCGACACCACCTTGGTAGGACGTGTGATGTATGCTGTTTTAGCGCGCACTAGCCGCACCAACGTCAAGGGCGATGATGAAGATCACGGGCTACCGCTTGCTGCGGAGTTATCACAACTGGGGACGGCCAGTCGGCGACGTCAACGGATTCATCGAGTCCGGTATCACCGAGGCGCCGATCGTGGTCATCGAGACCGACGAGGGCATCTCCGGCGTCGCCACCGGCTCGCACGAAGGAATCGAGCGAGCCTTCCCTGCCATCGAGGGTCAAGATCCCCGGGCCGTGTCGACCCTTTACGATCGGATGCTAGCCAGGGTTTTTAAGGCCGGGCACGCGGGCGCCACGTTCGGTGGCATCGGCACGCTCGACACCGCCCTCTGGGATATCAAGGCGAAGGCCGCAGGCGAACCGCTCTGGCGATTGCTGGGCGGGGCCGACCGATTCGTCGCCGGCTACGCCTCGGGGCTTGATATCGCGCTGAGCGATGACGAACTCGCTGGCTGGTACGACACGATGGCGCAGCGCGGATTCAGCAGCGGCAAGTTGAAGGGTGGCCGTGACGCGACAGCAGACATCCGTCGCCTCGGCATTGTCTCTGACGCACTCTCGGTCAACACGAAGCGCCCGGCGCTCATGCTCGACGCCAACGAGTCCTGGAACCTGAAACAGGCAGTTCGGTATATCGCGCAAGTAGAAGCGGTGCACGACCTGACCTGGATTGAAGAGCCCCTTCGCCGCTGGGACGCTGTCGGTCACGCGCGGCTGTCCGCCGCCGTGCGCGCCGGAGTGGCGACCGGCGAGAACCTGACAGGGTTAGAGCAATACCGAGCGTTGTTCGACGCCGCCGGTATTGACGTTGTCCAGGCCGGCGCCGTGTGGGGCGTCACCCACTTCCTGCGGGTCGCTCTTGCTGCGCACGCGCGAGATCTGCCCATGAGCCCGGTAGGGCTGAGTTCCAGCAACGCGGTCGCGCACGCGGCGGCGGCAATCCCCAATCACCTCTCGGCCGAGGTTCAAGACCTCGGCAGCCCGTTCGGCACCACCCTCGATCTCGACTACGCAGACGGGGGCATCGTGCTCGGCAACGAACCCGGGGCCGGCCTCACCATCGACGAAGACGCGATTGCTCGGCACACCGTCGCCGAAGCGGGCTGGCTCGTGCCGCAAGGTCCTCACGTGCGACCACGCCGTGCTGGGCTGCGCCTCGTCGCCGATGACGCAGTCGAACTAGCTGATCTCTGAATCGGGAGCGGCGTGGAGTCCGGACCTACACTGAGACGCGTGACCGTCGACCAGCAGAGCAGCTCGCCGGCGCGGTCGGTGTTCGGTGATGGCACACCGCGCACGCCGGCTGCCCGACTCGGAGTCGCCGTCGTCGGTGACTTGGTCGGTGCCATCGTGACCGGAGAACTGAGCCCCGGCGAAGTGCTTCCCCCCGAGGGAACGCTGAGCCAACAGTTCGGCGTCAGTCGCACGGTGATCCGCGAATCAATCAAGCGCGTAGAAGAGAAGGGGCTGCTGACGGTCGCTCAGGGCCGCGGCACCTCGGTGAACCCGCCGAGCTTGTGGAACGTTCTCGATCCGGTCGTTCTCTCGGCACTTGTCGACCACGACGACTCTCTGGGAGTGCTCGACGAGCTGTCGGTTGTCCGCGCCAGCCTCGAAGGGTCGATGGCTGCTTCCGCTGCAGCTCGGCAAACGCCGGAACGCAGCGCCGAACTCACGAATGCCTATGCCGAGACGGTGCGTCACGCCGACAACCTCGACGCATACAACGAGGCGGATGCCGCCTTCCACTACACGATCATGGAGCAGTCGGGCAACCGGCTGGCCTCCAACATCACCCGCATCCTGTTCGCTCGCGCACGCGAGAGCAACCGATTCACCGGCACGCCGCAGGCCACCGTTCCTCCCGAGACACTCGACGAGCACAAGGCGATCATGGAGGCGATCGTCAACAGCGACCCCGCGGCCGCATCGGCGGCGATGGTGAATCACATCGCCCTCGCCTGGGCGCGCCGACGTCCGGACGGACCGACGCCGGCATCCTGACGCACCTCAGTCCAGGTGCCAGGCCTCGTCGAGTTCTTGCCATCGTGTGCCGTCTGGCGCGTCGTCGTCGAATCCGCGCTGGCAGGGGTCGGTGAGTGACCACCACCGTTGCATCTCCGGGTCTTCAGCCGCGCGTGCCTGGTCAGCGTCGTAGTCGCTGCCGATGTATTCGTAGTAGCCGAACAGCACATCGCCCCGCACAGAGATCGTGAAGTTGCGGATCCCGCTTTCGGTGATCAGCTCCTCGACCCGCGGCCATACGGCAGCGTGCAGCGCGAGATACTCCGCACGCTTCTCGGGCAGCACCCGGCACACCATGCTGAATCGGCGCACTGTTTTCGTTACTCCTTCGTGGCGCCGGCGGTCAGCCCGCTGACCAGGAAGCGCTGCGAGAACAGGAAGATGATCAGCACAGGAGCCACGGAAATGACTGTCGCAAGCGCCAACTCGGGAAGGCTGACCGTGAGCGCGAGCGACGCGCCATTGGTCGGGTTGAACTCGGGGGCGCTCGAGAGCAACTGCGCGAGACCCACCTGGACGGGGATCTGTTGCGCACCGGGCAACAGGATGAACGGCAGGAAATAGTTGTTCCAGTTGCCGACGAAGCTGAAG
>JBDUBG010000291.1:0-1875 GCA_040004215.1 Pseudolysinimonas sp.
TGGGGATTCTCGACAACTTCGAGAAGGGCCTGGAGCGTGTCGTCAACGGCGCGTTTGCCAAGACCTTCAAGAGTGGTCTGCAGCCCCTCGAGGTGACCGCTGCCCTGCGGCGCGAGCTCGATACCAAGGCGGCGGTGGTGTCGCGCGACCGCATCCTGGTACCCAATGACTTCGTCGTGCACTTGGCGCCCGGTGACTATCAACGGATGACCGACCTCGGTCCCGCGCTGATTGACGAGTTCACGCAACTGGTGCAACGGCACGCGACGGCGCAGCACTACGCCTTCGCCGGGGGGATCTCGATCAAGCTCCATCGAGACGACTCGCTCTCGGCGGGAGTCATGCGGATCGACTCCGTGAACGTCAAGGGCGAGGTCGCCTGGACCCCGGTGCTCGACATCGGCAGCAAGCGATACCCCATCAGCAAGGCGCGCACGATTATCGGTCGGGGGTCGGATGCCGACATCACCATCGACGACACCGGCACCTCGCGCCAGCACGTCGAGATTCTCTGGGACGGCAAACGCGGCCAGGTCAACGACCTCGGCTCGACGAACGGGTCCAAACTGAACGGCGCACCGGTGACGAAGGCCCCCCTGCCTCCGGATTCGATGATCGAGATCGGGCGCACCCAGATCATTTTCCGAGTGCTCGCTCAGGCGGCATCCGTCGATCAGTTCGCAGATCTGCGCACCGAACCAGGGCAGGGGCGCCCATGAGCGAGCTGACGCTCTTGGTTCTGCGATTGGGCTTCCTGCTCTTGCTGTGGTTCTTCGTGTTCGTGATTGTCTACGCCCTGCGCTCCGATCTTTTTGGTCAGCGAGCGCGTCGGATGCCCGTTGCCGCCACCCCGGTCGCGGCGGCCTTCCCTGCTGCAGCATCCACTGGTCGCGCGAGGACCCCCGCGCCGCCCACCGAGCCGGTCGCGCAGCAGGGAGTTCGCCCCGCCCCACCGCACGCAGACACCACAACCCCTCGGCGCCTGGTCATCACCTCCGGCCCACGCGAGGGCCTCGAGATCGACTTGCCGAACGAGCAACTCACCATCGGCCGATCGAGTGAATCAGGGCTCGTGATCCGCGACGACTACACCTCAACGCACCACGCACGGCTGATGCTCTGGAATGACCAGTGGGTCATCCACGACCTAGACTCGACCAATGGCACGTTCCTGGCGGGGTCGCGCGTGATGCTCCCGACCCCTGTGCCGCCGGGAACGCCCGTGACCATCGGCACGACCAGCTTCGAGCTTCGGCGGTAACGGGGTGGCCCCCACCCCGACGACCGCGGCGGTCTCGCACGTCGGCAAGATCCGCGCAAATAACCAAGACTCTGGCTACGTCGGGGCGCACCTGTTCGTGGTGGCCGACGGCATGGGCGGGCATGCTGGCGGCGACGTCGCCTCGGCGATCGCGGCCAAGCGCGTGGCAGAGGCCGATGCCGAATACCCGTCGGCGCGCGACGCCGAGGCCGCGCTCCAGCAGGCGCTGATCGCCGCCAACTCCCTGCTCGCCGAAACGGTGTTCGAGCACAGCGAGCTCACCGGAATGGGAACGACGGTGAGCGGCATCCTGCGGGTGGGCGACCAACTGGCGCTCGCCCACATCGGCGATTCGCGCGTCTACCGCTTCCGCGACGGCGAGTTCACGCAGATCACCGCCGACCACACCTTCGTGCAACGCCTCGTCGACTCTGGGCGAATCACTCCAGAAGAGGCGGCAGTGCATCCGCGTCGCTCGGTCCTGATGCGAGTGCTCGGCGACGTCGATGCGGCCCCCGAGATCGATACGGCCATCTTCGATACCCAGCCGGGCGACCGGTGGATGCTGTGCTCAGATGGCCTGTCGAGCTACGTCGCCGACGACAAGATGGCCT